>JALOOB010000500.1 GCA_025454635.1 Anaerolineae bacterium | reverse complement strand
AGCCTTTGTGAGACTTTGTTTCTTTGGTTCTTGGTGGTTCGCATCGTATTGCCGGTAGTCTACACCCTCCCGCTACTGGAGAGTCAAGGGGCGAGTTTTGCGTCTTTCGCAGTTTGTGGCATACTATCTACATTCGAGTGGAGGATAACCGAATGACAGACAGGATCGCAGCCTAAAGAGTCTCACCCCGCTTCCCGTAACCGGGAAACCACCGCGTCATGCTTTGCGTGACCGGGCGATTGGCGGGGCGCGCCTGCTGTGATTCTGACACACTTCTTCGATGGCCATTCCGGCGCCACAGGCAGGTTGTCTGTGGCGTTTTGTTTTAAGCCGTCTGGCAGTGGAGCCGCAGGGGCGCCCTTGTGTCGACGAGGGATGCTTATGCTTACAAAGTGGTTCGGCGACGTCAAAGTGCTGGACCGCATCAGCTTTACACTGAACCGGGGTGAGCGCGCGGGACTGATTGGCCCGAACGGCTCGGGCAAGAGCACGCTGCTCAAGATCATCACCGGGCAACTGACGGCGGACGGCGGCCGTGTGCTACTCTCGCCCAAATCCGCGCGGATCGGCTATCTCGCGCAGGCGCTGGAGTTCGCGACCGGCGCAACGGTCGCGGAGGTCGTCTCGCTCGCCGAGAACGCGGCCGCGGCAAACTCGGACATGGAGGCCGCGGAGGCGCGGCTCGCGCGGCTGGCGGAGCGGGTGGCCGCGGCCACGAACGGTGACCTTGCGGCCGCGATGGCGGAGTACGATGCCGCGCTCGCGGAGTTCGAGGCTATGGGGGGCGCGGCGCGTTACGCCGACGCATCCGCCGTGCTCGCCGGCCTCGGCATGGCCGACGTTGCGCAGGATCGCCTCGTCGGCAGCTTGAGCGGCGGCCAGAAGACGCGGCTTGGGCTGGCGCGGCTGTTGCTCTCCGAGCCGGACTTGCTCCTGCTCGACGAGCCGACCAACCACCTGGACATCGTCGCGCTCGAATGGCTGGAGACGTACCTATCTGGCTATCCGGGCGCAGTGCTCATCGTCTCGCACGACCGCGCGTTCCTCGACCGCTCCGTGACGCGCATCCTCGCGCTCGACGAGGTAACGCACACGCTAAAGGAGTACGCGGGAGGATACAGCGATTATGCGTTCGCGATCGATCGCGATCTCGAAAAGCAGTGGGCCGCGTACCGGGAGCAGCAGGAGCGCTTCAAGAAGCTGGAGTCGTCCATCCGCCGGCTCAGCACCCAGGCGAAGAACATTGAAGGCGAAACGATCCACTTCCACTGGCGGCGGATCGCAAAGGACCTCGCGCGGCGGGCCGTCGTCCAGAAGGAGCGGCTCGAACGCATGATGGCAAGCGAGGAGGCGCTCGATAAGCCGGGCCAGACGTGGAAGATGAAGCTGGAGTTCGGGGACGCGCCGCGCAGCGGGCAAGACGTTCTCCAGGCGCGTGACCTCACGTTCGGCTACGAGCCTGCGCGACCGCTGCTGCGCGATGTGAGCCTGCACCTGGCTTACGGGGAACGGGCGGTGCTAATCGGTCCGAACGGCGCCGGCAAGACGACGCTGCTCAAGCTCATCATGGGGCAGTTGCAACCGTGGGCAGGTGAGATCCGCCTCGGCCGCGGTGTGCGGATCGGCTACATGGCGCAGGAGCAGGAGAACCTCGATGCGAAGAGCACGCCGCTCTCCGCGCTTCGCCGCGCCGCGCCCTTCGACGAGACGGACGCGCGCTCCTTCCTGCATTACTTCCTGTTTGCCGGCGACGAGGTCTTCACCCCCATCGGCCGGCTGAGCTTCGGCGAGCGGAGCCGGTTGAGCCTCGCGCTGCTGGCCGCGCAGGGGTGCAACCTGCTTCTGCTCGACGAGCCCGTCAACCACCTCGACATCGACTCGCGCGAGCGGTTCGAGCAGGCGATTCTGCGCTTCGAGGGGACCGTCCTCGCCGTCGTCCACGACCGCTACTTTATCGAGCGGCTGGCGACGCGGGTGTGGGTGATGGAAGGGGAGGCCATTCGGACCGCCTGATGCCGAAGAGGGTGTAGGCGCGCTCACAGGCGCAGGCGATCTCGTTGTGGCATACTGCCGCCATGTCATTGTGGCCTTTTGCGCGAGAGGAGCAGACAGTCGTACGCGCCGCCGGTCCCGAGGATCGGGCGGCGCTCACCCTGCTTCTTGCCCGCACCTGGCGCCGGCATGGCAGCAGCGCTCTCGAGGACCAGGCCGAGCTCCTGCAGGGCGGGCTGAGCACCATTTCGCTCACCCGCACCGACGCGCACGGCTTTCTCGGCTTGCGGCTACGCGCGCCTGCGGGCTCGCCTCCGCAAGTATGGGCCGACCTGAATCTCGCAGCCGTCGAATCGGGCGGCCGCGTGGACGGCATCCTGACCGCGCTCACACGCGCGGCGATTCCGGGCTTGCAGCGCGCGGCTGCCACAGGCATCGTTTGCCTGGCTGCGCCGGGCTGGCTGGAGGAGGGACTGGGCCGCGCAGGTTTTGTCGAGGAAGATAAGGTCATCACCTACTCGTACACCAACCCCCGCGCGCGGCTCCCGGCCGACGAGCCGGCCCCCTGCGGATCAACGCGCTCGCGTTCGGGCCGTTCTGGCAGTACGACGATGCGGTGGTTTTGGGATGGGTGTTGGCCTCCGACCGCGCGGTCGTGGCCGAAGTGGGACGACAAGTCGCAGGCTTTGCGGTGACCACGCTCGGCCTCTCCGGCAACTACGCGCACCTGATCCGCGTGGCGACCGATCCGTCATTCCGCCGCCGCGGCATCGGCCGCCAGTTAGTCGTCGACTCGATCCAGTTCTCGCGCGACGTCCAGGCGCCCGGCCTTGCGCTCAACACGCAGGCCAGCAACCGCGTTTCGCGCAGGCTGTACGAATCCCTCGGCTTCCGTCAGAC
>JALOOB010000499.1 GCA_025454635.1 Anaerolineae bacterium | reverse complement strand
CGCGGCGAGGTCGGGCAGAGCGTTGACGCGTTCGGCGTCTTCGGGCCGGGCGATCAGGCCGAGCCGGCGCTGCGCGAGGGTCAGCAGGGCGACCTTGCGGCCGGGCAGGAGGCGGCGGACGAAGGGCGCGTTGTAGGCGTCGCTTTCTTCATCCCACAAGTGGCTGCCCGCGATGTCCGCGGCGCCCTCCGCGAGGGCGATCAGGCCGCCGAGGCTGCCGGCGTAGCGCACCTGCATAACGCAGCCGGGACACAGCGCCGGAAGGCGCGAGGCGAGCAGCGACACGGCGGGGTCGTGGCTGCCCGCGAAGCGGATGACGTCCGCGCCGGCGGGGGGCGCCTCGGCCACGGCTGCGCGCCAGCGGTCGAGCGCGGCGCGGAAGCCGCTCTCCGTCTCCTCGACAGTGTAGCCGGACGAGAGCATTTCGAGCAGGAACGCCTCGGCCTCGTGGGTGATGGTGGCGCGGCGCAGGGGGGTCGAGTCGACGACGGAGGGCGGCGCGCTGCCGATGCGCGTGCCCTGGCCCGGGCGACTCACCGCGATGCCCTGACGGGTGAGCTCCTTGTATGCCTGCTGCACGGTGCCGGGGGTGCACTTCCATTGCTCCGCCATCTCGCGGACGGTAGGCAGCGCGTCGCCGGGGCGCAGCCGGCCTGCGAGCAGGTCCTGCCGCACCGCTTCTGCGATGGTCGGTTACTTCGACCTCCCCGATTTCAGCGGCGGTGTGGTTGAGCAGGCGCGCGGCGAAGCGGACGAACGCGTCGACGTCCGCGAAGTTGGACGCGAGCCCCACGGAGATGCGGACGGCGCTGACGTCGCGGCCGAAGCGCGCCCCCATCTCGCGGCGGAGCTCCTGGAAGGAGAGCGCGTCTGCCCGGTCGAAGAACGAGCGCATGATCTCAGGGCCAAGCCCGTGAGCGACCTCGCCCGCGCCGGGGTTGCAGAAGCAGCCGGTGCGGAGGGAGATGCCGCGGTGGTTGGCGAGTTCCTCGATGCGGCGGTCGTCGATGGCGCGGCCGTCGCAGTCGTAGAAGGACATGGTCACGGTGCCGCCGCGCGCTTCGAGGCTGCGCGGGCCGTGGATCTTGACGAGCGATTGCCCGGTGTCGTGGTGGAGCGAGGAGAGGCTGTCGATCAGCCAGCCCGTCAGCGCCATGACGCGGTCGTGGATGGCGTCGATGCCGACGGCGGCGAGGTGGCGCAGGCCGATCTCGACCGCGGGGATGTTGAGGTAGTCGACCGTGCCGTCCTCGAACCCTGCTTCGCCGGGGACGAGGTAGTACCCGTCGCCCTGGACGGAGGAAATGGTGATGGTGCCGCCCGCGTACCAGGGGCGCCGGAGCCTGTCGAGCGCCTCGCGACGGGCGAGGAGCGCGCCCATGCCGGTGGGGTAGCCGAACATCTTGTAGAAGGAGAGGGGCACGAAGTCGGGGCCACGTCCCAGCCCTGCGCATGGGCCACTTCGATCAGCTCGAGCGGGTGCTGGACGCCGGAGAAGTTCGACTGCGCGGGGTAGGCGAAGAGCTTCGGCTTGCCCGGCTGGCCCTGCGCGAGACCGCGGCGCAGGGCGTCCATGTCGATGCGCAGCTCGGGGGCGACGACGGGAACATAGGTAAACTGCGCATCCTTGCGCCTGGCGAACTCGCGGATGCCGTTGACCGAGTTGTGGTTATCGAAGGTGAGCAGGTAATGGCCGCCGGGACCGAAGGGATAGGCTTCGCCGACGAGCTTGAGCGCGCCGCTGGCGTTGGGCGTGAAGATGACGGTGTATTCGCCTGGCGGCGCGTTGAAGTACTCCAGGACGTAGCGGCGCGCGTCGTCGATGGTAGACCTGGCCGGTGGCGTCGAGCCGCGCGTATTCGCCCGCGCGCAGCGCATCGAGCGCGGCGGTGCGCGCGTAGGCCGGGTAGGCGCGCTGGAATTGGAAGTAGGCGGCTTCGGCGAGTGCGGACTGGGTCACGGCGGTGTTCCCCCTTTCTCCTGGTTTGTGAGGGGTTACCGGCTTCGTCGGCAACCCCTCACAAACCCTATCCGACGAGCTTCTCCAGCCGGTCGACGTAGCCGGCGAGCACCTCGAACGCAGCCTCGACCGGCGCGGGGGTGGTCATGTCCACGCCCGCGACCTTGAGCGCGTCGATGGGGTACAGCGCGTTGCCCGATTTGAGAAACTTCAGGTAGTCATCGACCGCGCCGGGCGCGCCGGAGCGGATGCGCTTGGCGAGCGCATTAGCCGCGGAGATGCCCGTCGCGTACTGGAAGACGTAGTAGTCGATGTAGAGATGGCCGAAGGTGGCCCAGGTCATGCCGACGCGCGGCCGGTCGACCCGCATCTCGCCGCCGTAGCCCTCGCTGAAGAGGTCGGCCATGAGCTCGATCATGTCGTCGGCGCTCAGGCCTTCGCCGCGCTCCTCGCGCTGGTGGACTTCCAACTCGAAGCGGGCGAGCGTGGGCATAATGAAGAAGTAGCGGTGGAAGTTGGACATGGCCTCTTCGAGGACCGCAAGCTGGAACGCAGCGTCGTCGACGTTTTCGAGCAGGTGGCCGCGCACCATCGCCTGGTGGAAGTTGGACGCGGTCTCGGCGACGAACATGCCGTAGTCGCTGTACAGCACCGGCTGATTCTGCCACGTGAGGAGCGAGTGCATGGAGTGGCCGAGCTCATGGGCCAGCGTGCTCATGCTGAACACTTCGTCGGTGTAGGTCATCATGATCCACGGCTGGACGCCGGGCGCGCCGGAAGAGAAGGCGCCGCCCATCTTGCCCTTGTTCGGCTTGACGTCGACCCAGCGATCGGCCAGGCAGCCGCGGCGAACGGTCTCCACGTACTCCGGCCCCATGGGCGCGAGACCATCGCAGATGAGCTCGACGCCGCGTTCGTAGGGCACCGCGGGGCGACTGCCGGAGAGGGGCGCCCAGATGTCGTACGGGTTCAACTCGTCAACGCCGAGCGCCTTGCGGCGCACGCGCCAGTACTTGTGCCAGGTCGGAAGGTTCTTCTTAAAGACGTCGATCAGGTTGTGGAAACTGGCGTCGGGTAGGTTCCATGGGAAGAGCGCGAGCTCGAGGGTGGACTCGTGGCGGCGCGCGCGCATAGTGAAGACGTTCGCCTTGATCGAGGTCATCAGGTTCGAGGCGAGCGAGTTCTTGTGGGCGAGGAACTCGTCCATGTACCCTTCCCACGCAGTGCGCCGGGCGTCGCGGTCAGGGCTGGCAAGGATGCCGGGGAGGTTGGCGTTCGAGACCGCCTGCTGCTCGCCGCCGGCGCCTATGGCGGGCGGGAACTGGAAGTCGGCGTCAACGGCCATGCTGAAGGTCTGCTCGATGTTGCCGAACGGCGAGGCGACCAGGCCAAGCAGCTCCTCAACCTCGGCGGAGCGGACGTGGGCCTGGCGGCGGAGCAGGTTGTCGACGTATTGCCCGAGATAGGCGAGTTGCGCGTGTTGGGTCAGCGCGCGCAGCGCATCAGCGCCAAGCGCCAGCAACTCCGGCTCGACGAAGGAGACGGCGGCCGCGACCTGGCCGAAGAGGCCGTTGGCGCGGCCGTAGCGCTTGCCGGCCTCGGCGTCGGTCGTGTCGACCGCGTACGCCATGCCGGCCCATGAGCCGAGGACGTAGGCGCGGCGGGTGAGCTCCTGCAACTCAGCCATCGCCTCTTCGATGACCTCGGGGCCTTCCGCGAGGCGGCCCTGAAAACGCTTGTAGTTGCCCGCGTCCGCGGCGAGCTTTGTCGCCTCCGCGTCCCAATCCGCAGCGGAAGCGAACGCGCTTCCGGAGTTCCACTTGTACTTCTGATCGATCTGATCCCGGGTTGGAAGGTTGACTTCAGCCATGCTGTCCTTTCGAACGCTCCGACGCGTTCGTCACTCGGTGATGAAATCGTACTCGTTCGAATCGCATACCGGACGATAGCCGATTCGTTGGTAGATGTCGTTGGAGGTGGGATTCGCCAGGTCCGTGTAAAGCGCGCAGAACTGCCAGCCATTGTCAAGAAGCTGCTGGCTGAGCGCGGCGACGCAGGCGGAGGCGTAGCCCCGGCCGCGCAACTCGGGCGGTGTGTAGACCATGTTGACCGTGATGCCATGGGTCGAACTGCGGCCGCGGCCGGACATGGAGACGGGCCGGCCGTCGA
>JALOOB010000187.1 GCA_025454635.1 Anaerolineae bacterium | reverse complement strand
CGAGACCGATATCCTCGACGGCCGCTGGGACGCGGCGCAGGTCGAGCTCTGGCGCGTGAACTGGGCCGATGTCTCCCAGCGCGTGCTGATGCGCCGGGGCGCTGTCGGCCAGATCCGCCGCGGGCAGCTCGCCTTCGTCGCCGAGGTGCGCTCGCTCGCCCATGTGCTCGACCAGAGCGTCGGGCGCACCTTCCAGGCGACCTGCGACGCGGCGCTCGGGGATGCCCGCTGCGGCGTCGATCTCGAGGATCCGGCCTTCCGGGGCACAGGCACCGTCATTTCGGCCTCCGGTGACCGCGGCTTCACCGCCTCCGGGCTTGGTGGCTTCGCGAGCGGCTGGTTCAACTACGGCATCTTGGACTGGACGGGCGGTGCCAGCGCCGGCCGCCGCGCCGAGGTCGCGGGCCATGCGATCCACGGCGGCACCGTGACGGTGACGCTGCTCGAGGCGCCGGTGCGGCCAGTCACGCCGGGCGATGCCTTCATCCTCCGCGCCGGCTGCGACAAACGGATGGAGACCTGCGCGGCCAAGTTCGGCAACGTGGTCAACTTCCGCGGCTTCCCGCACATCCCCGGCGCCGATGCCGTGATCCGCTACGCCACCCGCGACGGTGGCCACGAGGGGGCGGTGCTGTGAGCGGGGCGGCTCACTGCCCCGCCGCCGATCCCGAGCGGGTGATCGCTGCCGCGCGCCGCTGGCTCGGCACACCCTACCACGACCAGGCGAGCCTCATCGGCGTGGGCTGCGACTGCCTCGGGCTCGCCCGCGGGATCTGGCGCGACGTGGTGGGGCCGGAGCCGTTCCCGATCCCGCCCTACAGGTGGGGCCGGAGCCGTTCCCGATCCCGCCCTACAGTCGCGACTGGGGCGAGACGGGGACGGTCGAGGTGCTGGCGGAGGGCGCGCGGGCGATGATGATCGAGGTTGATTTCGCCGCGGCCGAGCCCGGCGCGCTCGTGCTGTTCCGCATGCGGCCGCGCGCCATCGCCAAGCATGTCGGGATCCTCACCGCCCCCGACCGCTTCATCCATGCCTGCGAGCGGCTCGGGGTGATCGAGGAGCAGCTGACGCAGGCCTGGCGGCGCGGCGCGGTAGCGATGACTCTGGCGCAATGAGGCGGCTCCCAAATGCATCTTTCTCCTCGACTGGCATGCTCCACATCAGTTCTGGCAGGCGGAAGATCGTCGCTCGAGTGGCGTTGGCCCTGGCTTGGTACAAATGGCGAGCATTGGGGCGAGCGGGCGTCCGCTCCAACAGCGAGCAACGATCGCCAGTGACGTGACCCAGGAACGGCTCTATTCGGCAACCAAGTGGCCATGGCCGACACTGATGAGACTGCGCCGGTTTGGAGGGTCGCCGATACGGCGGACCGGACTCGGGATTTCAGAGGGTGGCCGATCCACTGGCTGACGGACATGCGTCGGATCGGGGATTGGCACTGCCTCAATGAGCCGCCGGGTGTAGGAGTGCCGTGGGTCGCGGAAGATCTGGTCGCGACTGCCAGTCTCGACGATCTGGCCGAGATACATCACCGCGACCCTGTCGGCAATGTTCTCAACTACCGCCATGTCGTGGGAGATGAAGAGGTAGGCGACACCAAAGTCGTCCTTCAGCCCTCGAAGCAGGTCGAGCACCCGCGCCTGCACAGAAACATCGAGCGCCGAGACGCTTTCATCGGCGATGATCAGCCGGGGCTCCAGCGCAAGAGCACGGGCGATACAGATGCGCTGGCGCTGTCCGCCCGAGAACTCATGCGGGAAGCGATCGGCGTCGGCCGGCGCAAGGCCGACGCGCTCGAACAGGTTGGCGACGCGGCCGCGCCTCTCGGCAGGCGTGCCGATGCCGTGGATGACCAGCGGCTCCGCTACGAGATCGCCGACGCGCATCCTCGGATCGAGAGCGGCTTTGGGATCCTGGAAGATTAGCTGGGCCGCGCGGCGCACAGCGCGCAGGGCATGCCGGCCGGCGCCAAGCCTCTGGCCCGCGATTTCGACCGAGCCGCTGAAGGGCACGAGACCCACAAGCGCGCGGGCTATTGTCGACTTGCCCGAACCGCTTTCGCCGACAAGCGCGAAGGTCTCGCCGGGGTGTATCTCGAAGCTGACGCCCTCCACGGCGTGGACGCGATGGGTCACCCGCCCGAAGATGCCGCCGCGCAGATCGAAGGCGACCGAGAGGTCCTGGACGCGCGCGACAGGCATGCCCGTCGGGCGCGCGCGGGCCGTCTGCACGGCGCCCGATCCGATGCGCGGGACCGCGTTGAGCAATTCGCGCGTGTAGGCAGCGCGCGGGGATTCGAAAAGGCGGGCGACGGGTGCCTCCTCGACGATGCGGCCGTCGCGCAGGATGAGGACGCGGTCGGCCATTTCGGCCACCACGCCCATATCGTGTGTGATGAGGATGATCGCTGTGCCCAGATCGCGCTGCAGCCTGCGCAGCAGGTCGAGCACCTCGCGCTGCACAGTCACATCGAGCGCGGTCGTTGGTTCGTCGGCAATCAGCACGTCTGGGCGCAGCGCGATCGCCATGGCAATCATGACGCGCTGCCGCATGCCGCCGGACAGTTCGTCGGGATACTGGCCGAGGCGCCGCTCGGGCTCGGAAAGGCGCACGGCTTGTAGCGCGGCGATGGCCCGCGTCCGCGCCTCCACTCGGGGCAGCGGATCATGCGCCTCGATCGCCTCAATGAGCTGCGTCCCGATCGTCATGACCGGGTTGAGCGATGTCATGGGCTCCTGAAAGATCATGGCGATACGATTGCCGCGCACAGTCTGCAGCGCCCGTTCGCCGAGTGTGGTGAGGTCAGTTTCACCAAGGCGTATACGCCCGCCCGTTACCCGGACCGCCGGTGCCGGTAGCAGGCCCATGATCGCGAGCGCGGTAATCGACTTTCCCGACCCGGATTCCCCCGCGATGGCGAGCGTTTCGCCACGGCGCAGGGCGAAGCCCATGTCCGAGACGAGCGGTTGGAGCCCGGCTTCGGTGCGAACCGAGATGCCGAGAGCCTCGACGGACAGCACGGTTGCTACGTTCTCCGCGCCCGTGCTGTCCGTATCTTCCGCAACGTCGCGGGCAGCAATCATTCGAAGACGCAGCGCGGGAAGTAGAAGCTCACAACCCAGTTCGGCGCATCGACGATTTCCGAGATGCGCAGATCGCCGCAAGTCGAGACGAGCATGTAGGCGTCAACTGCCGCCATGCCCCGCTGCGCGCAGAGCAGGTCAATCATGCCCGATACAGCGTCTCGCGCAGCCGCCATCAGATCTGGTCCGATCCCGGTCGTTGCCTCGTATCCCTTCTCGTCAAGGTGCCGTGTGACCGGGCCTGGAGTGGTGAAGCGCGGCGCGGGAAGATTTGCGCCCTTCACGAGGTCAAGGGTCAGAACCACGTCCATCGGGCTTTCGATCGCCGTTCCGCAGACCTCACCGTCACCCTGCGCAGCGTGGGTGTCGCCCACAGAGAACAGCGCGCCGGGCACCTCGACCGGCAGGTATAGTACCGTGCCGGCGGCGAGGTCGCGTATGTCCATGTTGCCGCCGACACGCCGCGGCGGCACAATAGAGTGCAGCCCCGGTTCGGCCGGCGCATTGCCGATCGTTCCCGCGAATGGTTTAAGCGGCACGGCCCCCTCGCGTCCGAACATGGCGGGAGCGAGCGTCTTGGGGTCATAGGTCCAGAGCGTCAGCGCCGGATCTTTGAATTGGTCGGCGAGCAGGCCGAAACCCGGGATGTTTGCCGTCCAGCCCCAGCCCGAAGGCCCGAAGCTATCGATGGTGATCTTGAGCGCATCTCCCGGCATCGCGCCCTCGACGTGGATCGGTCCCGAGACCGGGTTGATGCGGCCAAAGTCGAGAGCGCTGACGCTCTCGACCGTGGACAAAGGGCCGAGCTGGCCTGCCGAGCTGTCCTGGCAGTGGAAGAGGATGGTCGCGCCCGGCGCCACCCGCTCGGCCGGAACGTTCGCATTGTTCCAGCCGAAGTGGTGCTGACGGGAGTGGATCGTGTAGTCGCAGCTGGTGCACATGAGCTCACTCAGTCACGTAGACGTAGTCGTAATTGACAGGGATTGACACAGGATCGACATAGAGCGCATCCGCGCCGCCCATCCGGGCCGACTTCATCGTGTAGCGTTGCTCGTTGAAGACTGGCACCCAGGGTGCGTCCTCCATGACCTTCATGTACACCTCCGACCATTTGGCGAGACGGTCAGGCGCGGATGGATCGGTGAAGCTGTCAGCTTCGGTTGCTGCGGCGTCGAGCGCCTCATTGCAGTACTTCGACCAGTTCCACCCGCCTTCGCCAGCACCGGCGCAACCGAGAATCGGGCCGTAGAAGTTCGACGGGTCTGGGAAGTCGGCAATCCATGCCATGCCACCCGACCAGATCATCGGGGCCGTACCGGCGCCCCCTGCTTCGATCACATTCGCTTGCGCGAGAGACTGTATGCTTGCCCGGATGCCGACCGCCGCAAGATCCTGCTGGATCGCTTGAGCGATGCGGGGGTTCGGATCAGTGTTCATTACATAGAGCTCTGTTTCGAATCCGTCGGCAAGGCCCGCGTCTGCAAGCAGGTCTCGCGCCGCGTCTGGGTCATAGGCAAAACCCTCGAAGCCTTCGGTATAGCCTGGCATCGAGGGCGGCAGAGGCTGGCTCGCGGCCACGGCACGACCGTTGATGATCTGAGTGATCCGCTCCTTGTTGATCGCCATATTGATCGCCTTGCGCACCTCGGGGTTGTCGAGGGGTGGGATCGTTACATTGAGCGTGATGTAGCCAGTGTGAAGTTGACCGCCCTCGACGACCCGCGCTGCCTGGGCCGGATCAGCCATTACCTCGACGAACTTCGCGGGTGGAATGCCGTCGCCGGGCACGTCGACCTCACCATTTTGCAGTCGCAAGAGGGCGACGATTGGCTCCTGACCAACCTCGAACGTGATGGTGTCGAGGTATGGAACGCCTTCTCGCCAGTAATCCGGGTTCTTCTCGAAGACGAGGCGCTGGCCAAGTGTCCAGTCGGCAAGCCGGAAGGCACCCGTGCCGACCGGCGCCTTGCCAAAATCGTCGCCCGCGGCTTCGACCGCCTCGCGCGGCACAACGGAAGCGAAGTTCAGCGCCATTACGTGGAGAAAGGTGGCATCGGGCCTGGAGAGCTCGATACTGATCGTGGAGGGGTCGACGACAGTGACGCCTTCGAGGGCCGTCGCGGAGCCGTCGGTGATCGCATCATAGCCCTTGATCGAGGCGAAGAACCCGGCGCCTGGCGATTGGGTGGCGGGCGTCGTCACGCGCTCGAACGAGTATTTCACATCCTCTGCGGTCATCTCACGTCCGTTGTGGAACCTGACGCCCGGCCGCAGCCTGAAGGTGTAGGTCAGGCCGTCCTCGGAGATCTCGTAGCTCTCGGCGAGGCCGGGGCGAAGCTCGGTCGTGCCGGGCACATAGTCCATGAGCCCGTCGAACAGTGACTTGATCATCGACCAGTTCTGCCAATCGTAGCCGATCGCGGGGTCAAGAGTGGCGACGTCATCCTTGTACGTGATGACGATGTTTCCGCCCGGCTTTGCATTTGGGTCCGGCACATAATCCTGAGCCGCGGCGGGTAGCGACAGTGCGAGGGCAACAGCGCTGGAGGCTAGCAGACGTGTCATGGTTCTCTCTCCTGTTGGGACGGGGACATTAGCGGATCCGGATGCGCGGATCGATAAACGGGGTGACGAGATCGGCCAGCAGGTTGCCGAGCACGATGGCGAAAGCCGAGACAAGCGTGACGCCCATGATGATCGGGATGTCGACGCGCTGGATCGCCTGCCAGGCCAGTTGGCCGATGCCCGGCCACCCGAATACGGACTCAACAACGACGATCCCACCCATGAAGATGCCGATGTCGATACCGATCATGGCGATGATCGGCAGAATTGCGTTCGGTAACGCATGACGCAGCACGATGCGACGGCGCGCAAGGCCCTTGGCGCGCGCAGTCCGGATGTAGTCCTGGCGCAGCACGTCGATCATCGAGGAGCGCATCATGCGCGAGTACCATCCGGCGCCGAGGATGCCGAGTGTCAGGGCGGGAAGGACGAGATGGGCGAGAGTGCCGTAGCCACCGATCGGGAACCATTGCAGCTGAACCGCAAAGACGTAGAGGAGCAGGAGGCCGACGACGAACTGCGGTGCCGACACGCCAACGAAGGATGCGACCATCAGCGAAGTGTCGGTGGCCGTGCCCCGACGGAGCGCGGCAATGATGCCCATGGTCAGCCCGATCGCGAGTTCAGCGATGATGGCGCCGAGCATCAGAAGGAGCGTCGCGGGAAGCCGCGCGGCGATGAGTTCTGCGACCTCGGTCTTCTGGAGATAGGACCGTCCAAGGTCACCCTGCAGCAATCCGCCGAGATAGCGCGCATACTGAACAATGAAGGGTCGGTCGAGGCCAAGCTCGCGCCGGATGTTCTCGACCGTCTCAGCAGTTGCCGAACGGCCCGCGATCTGTCGCACCGGATCCGCTGGCAGCGCGTAGAGGAGCACGAAGGTCACGAATGACACGCCAAGCAGGATCAGCGCCGATTGCACGAGCCGTCGTGCAAGAAACGCTGCCATCAATCGCGCCCTCGCTGGGTGGGATCGAGCTCGTCGCGCAGCGCGTCGCCGACCAGGTTGAACGATAGTGCGAGCAGGACAATCGCGGCGCCAGGAAAGAATACAAGCCAAGGCGCGGCCTGGAAGTAGGTCTGGTTTTCGAAGATGATGTTGCCCCAAGAGGGCATCGGTGGCTGGACCCCGATACCGAGGTAGCTGAGCGTCGCCTCGAGCAGGACGGTCGTCGAAATGCCGAGGGTGCCCCAAACGATTATCGTCGGGAGGAGATGCGGCAGGATATGGCGAAAGAGGATGCGCCCATGCCCGGCGCCAATCGCGCGCTCAGCGGCGATGAACTCGCGCTCGGTGAGCGAGGTCGTCTCGGTGTAAAGAATCCGAGACGTCTGCACCCAGTTCACAAGCGCGATGACGAGCGCAACGATCCAGAGCGATGGCTGGAAGATCGCGGCGAGACAGATCGCGAGGAGAAGCGCCGGAAACGCCATCATGAGGTCGGTAAAGCGCATTAGAACCGCACCGGTCCAGCCACGGAAATAACCGGCCGTCACCCCGACCAGGGTTCCTATCAGGAGTGCGAGCCCGTTTGCAGCGAGGCCGATCACGAGAGACGTGCGCGCCCCGTGAATGATGCGTGTCAGGAGGTCGCGGCCAAGCAGGTCGGTTCCGAGCGGGTAGGCCCCACCGGGCGGCAGGGGCGCACCTTCGATCGTAAGTCCGTCGAAATGCTGGGCGTCGGGCGCGTACGGCGAGATGACCGGTGCCAGAATGGCCGCGGCTACTGCGATAACTATGAGTGAGAAGCCGAACACTGCGGTCGGGCGCCGGATAAGCCGAGCGATGACGCTGCGCCTTGCCGCGCCCTCGGAAAGGCTTGCATTCGTCATCTGACGCCGTTTGACCCCCCCGCTGTGTAGCCAGGGCCCTGCCCCAACTCCAGTCTGATCTCATGTCGCTACGCCTTGGCGGCGTCCGTCAAGGGGGTGCACCAAATCTTCCTGCGTCAGGTGTGCATAGACGCGGGAGTGCCTATAATTCAGGCAAGTTGTGCCCGTTCTACGGCTTTGAGTACATGGAACCGCAACGCAGCGAAAAGAGTATTCGTTCCATCGGCCACCCGTGGCCACGCTGCAACGGAGCTTGCCGGTCGTTCGAAGATTTTGACGGGCATGGGCATGGCCTCAGTGTCACTGCCCAAAGGGCACTTCAGCAGAAGAGCCGGGGTTCAATGCTGCTGCCCGGAGCATAGTCCAAACTCTTTGAATGGTCTCTGGCCACGCTGCCTCGCTAGACACGGCTACGTGTAATATTACCTTTTTTAGCTGGATTAGAAGTATATTGTTCAACTATTACAGAATATATTTTTCTAAATTTGGTGCTGCGAAATTTCAATTCTCAATTGATGCTTTCTTTCGCCTATATTGATTTAATAAATTGCGAGCAGGGTTTACGGCCCTGGCTACCGCGCGCTTGCCCTACGCCGTTCCGTTTCTCTCCAGCATCTTCTCCTTCACCTTTCCGCCCGGAGGTGCCCCATGGCCACCCTCATCCTCGGCGCGGCCGGTGCTGCCATCGGTGGCGCGATCGGCGGCAGCGTGCTCGGCGTCTCTGCCGCCACGCTCGGCGG
>JALOOB010000498.1 GCA_025454635.1 Anaerolineae bacterium | reverse complement strand
GGCCTGCTCCAGCCGCTCGATGTGCCGCAGGACCTCATCCAGCCAGACCGCGACTTTGAACCCGAACGTGATCGGCGTCGCGTGCTGACCGTGCGTGCGTCCCGCCTGGAGGGTGTCGCGCTCCCGCTCGGCCAACGCGGCAAGCGCGCCGGCAAGCTCGCGCAGGTCAGCCAGGATGATCTCGTGCGCGGCCTTCGCCTGCAGCATCAGCCCCGTGTCGGTGACATCCTGCGTGGTCGCGCCCCAGTGGACGTATCCGCCCGCGTCCCCCTCGCACAGCGCGGCAAGCTGGCGGACGAGCGAAATCAGCGGATGCCCGGTGAAGTTGACGCCCTCGCGCAGCGCGTCGAGGTCGATCAGCTCCGCGCGCGCCTTACGCGTAATCTCCGCCGCCGCGTCCAGCGGGACGAGCCCTTCCGCCGCCTCCGCGCGCGCCAGCGCCGCCTCGAAGTCGAGCCACCGCTGAAGCTGCGCAACATCCGAGAAGATGCTGCGTAGCTCGTCCGTGCCGAAGACCGAAGAGGTCACGCAAAAAGCGGTTGTCGATGACGTGGGAGTTCATATCAATCCGAGTTCGCGCGCAATGGACTTCCGAGGTCTGCGCCCTCACCTTCGGTAAGGAGACCTCGGAGGTCTAACTGCGCAAGGGCGAGAAACAGCGTCGCCACGTGCATGGCCTGATCCCAGTACGACCTCGATCAACTCGCCCTCGTCCGTGTGCTGCTCGGCCACAGGGGTCACGTCCTGCATCAGGAAGCTGTGGACGCGGTTCGTGTTGGTCGCCGAATTGGGCGAAAGGTGGCCCAGGTAGGTCAGTCGCCCGCCGCCGTAGCCGGTCTCTTCCTCCAACTCGCGGCGCATCGTCACCTCGATCGCGCCCTCGCCGTCCTCCACCGTGTTCGAGCCGGCGCGGAACTGCCTGACCAGGACCGCCTGACCGTCAGGGGTCAGCGCCAGGGCGTTCGCCCAGTCGCGGTACTCGATGACGGAGACGGGGCCGAACTGCTCGCCGTCGGGCATCCGGTACGTCTCGCGGCGCAGCGCCATGTGCCGCCCGCGCCACGCGTCCTCAGATCGCAACAACTCGTAATCCACAGCTGGCATTTTTGGATCAGCTTCCTCCCGGATACTCGGCGCGCCAGTCCTCGCCTGTCTTCGGCGCGTCCGCAGGCGTCGCCAGCCCGGAGCGGGGGTAGTGATAGGCGCGCGTCTGCGCCTCGTCCTTGTAGATGTACCAGGTACATGGCGCCGCGGGGTCCATCACGTGATCGAGCGGGCGCAGCGGACGCCCGCGCTTGCGCCCCGGCAGCCATTCCATCGCGATCGCGCAATGGCTGCAGTACCAGTGGATGCCGGTCTTCAGCCACGTCCACGGGTGAGGCTCTTGGTTGACGCCCTCCCGCGGAATGGGGTATGGGCCGCGGCCAGTCTCGGGATCGCCGCGGCGGAGCACCCCGCCCGAACCGCACAACTCCATCTCCATCACGAGGCGGTCGCCCTCGTCGCGCACCGTCACGTCGCCGCGGCGCCGCTCGCCGGAGAAGTGGCCGCCGCGCATCCCCTCCACCGTCAGCGCCAGCTTCTCGTGAGAGGTCATCTCGTCCCAGTTGGCGTACCGGTCGCCCCAGATGCTCTGGTGCGTTTGGAGGATCGAGTCGAGCACCGCCTCCTCGCCCCACGTCTGCGCGATGTAAGTGAGCTGGTCCTGAATCCACGCGACGAGCATTTCATGCGGATTTTTCACTTCCAGTCGCATCTTTTCGAGGTAGAAGACCGCGCAGTCCTGATTGCGCTCCGCGATGCTCTCAAGGCAGCGATCGCGCGGCGCCGCGCCGACGGGGTAAGTCTCCAGCATGCGCGCGATGCCAGCCGACGCGGACCGCGCGGCCGCGTCCCCCGCGCCCGCGCGGTCGACGATGTAGCGCAGGATGTCTTTGATCCACGTGGTGAGGATGCCGTGCATACGGAGCATCTCGTCGTGGTAGTAGACGGCGAGGGCCGCCGCATCGTCCCAGCGGCCCTCGATGATCGCCTGCTCGGCCAGCGTTTGCGTGGAAACGCCAAGGGTGTCGAGGTCGTCGAGACGGATGATGCGGCCGAGTATCTCGTTGCGCTCCAGTTTCAACATCGCGCGCTCCTGGGGCTGAATTCAACGCAGATGACGCAGATCAGGATAGATTAACACGATCTTTGAGGGCGATCCTGGTCATCCACCCCATCTGCGTCATCTGCGTCCTATTTCCTCTCTCACCATCCGCGCGGCCTCCACCATGGCGCGCATCTTGAGCAGCGAGAGGTTGCGCGGCGTCTGCGAGAAGCCGCAGTCCGGCGCGACCCACAGCTTGTCGGCCGCGCAGTGGCGCAGACACGCGCGGATGCGGTCCGCGACCACGTCGACCGGCTCGAGGCTGCGCCCCTTCACGTCGATGACGCCTGCGCACAGGATCTTTTCGCCGCCGTACTTCTCCCACAGCTCGACTTCGTACATGTTGCGGTTGGCGAACTCGATGTGGATGACGTCGACGTTCAGATCCTTGAAGCAGGGAGCAAACGCGGCAAACGAGCGGTGCGAGGTCGCGGGCCGGCCGCGGAAATTGCCGAAGCACAGGTGGAAGCCGATGGTGGCCTCCACGCCCTCCACGCACGCGTTGAAGATCTCGACCATTTCCTCAGGCCCGCCGTCCGCGATCCAGTACGCCGGCTCGTCGAACTGGATATGCTTGCAGCCGGCCGCCACCACGTCCTTGAGCTCCTTGTTGATGTAAGGAACGAGCGCCCAGGCGACCTCACTCTTGCTCCTGTAGACCTTGCCCGGATTGATGCGGAAGGCCTGCGTGAGCGGGCTCTGGATGGGCGAGATGAGCGGCTTGCGCGTGAGTGCGCGCGCGTGGCGGAACTCGTCCGCGTGGCCGTACCCTTCCGGCACCGTGAGCCGCTCGACCGCGACGAACGCGTCGAGTTGGTCGCCGTCGGAGATAATGTCGACGCCGGCCTCTTCCATTTCGAGGACCGCAAGCCTGACCGCGTCCTTGAGCGCCTCGTCGATGTCGTACGGGCCCATCTTTCCCGCGCCGACCGCGTCGCGGACGATCCACATCCAGCCCGGCACGCCCGCCGAGCCGATCACCTGCGTGGGAATGAGGGGGAGTTCGCCAGGTTGGTATGTGAGCATGTGGCCTTCCTGCTAACAGACAGAGAGCGACGATCTAGCAGACGTCGCACTCCAGCGTTTCGGTCTCCGGACGGGCTGCGCCGGGGTGTTCGGGACGGGACGAATGGCGCTCGGCCAATTTCCACTCGCCGCTGACGTCGACCCAAATGTCGGTGAGCATCATCAGCCCGGAGCGATCCTCGCCGTGAAGCGTTGCCACCTGTCGCCACAGCATGACCGCCACAGCGACGCAGTCATAGATACGCACGTGGATGTGCTCGACCGCGGCCTCGCTGATCTGGTAATCGTCCAGCGCCGCGAGCCACGCATTCCGCCCGACAACCTGGAGCGGCAGGTTCTCGACCGCGATGACGAGCGCGTAACCGTCGGCCATCATGTCCTGCAGCGCGCCGATATCCTTGCGCTGAAACGCCGCGGCCCATTGCCGTTCGAGGTTGGAAATCGTCGCTTCGAGAGGGATTTCGTGATGGGATGTGTTCATGGGTGGGGTGTACCTCCTTTGTCGAACGAGAAGCATAAAGGTAAAGGACGAAAGATACAAGACGGCTCGTCACCGCGGTAGCAGGAGGACCGGTCTTGAAAAGGCTACGGATTTATCAGGATTTATATGACGGTTAACTGCTGACAGGAGTACCGGTGTTAGCAGGATTGACAGGATTTTACAGGATTTGCACGATCGGTTTGGGTTGTAGATCCCGTAAATCCTGAAGAATCCTGTCGATCCTGTAAACCGTTAAGTATCCCGCAAGAGCTGCGTAGGCCCGGTAAGCGAGCTCAATCCATCTCATATCCGCCGTCGACATTAAGCGCCTGTCCGGTGATGTAGTCGGCGTCGGACGAAGGGCACCGTATTGATGAACGCAGCCATGGCGTCGCCCGGTTTCGCGCCGAACAACTTGCCGCGCTCCTGGTCGATCTGGGCCCACATGGGGGTCGGCACAATGCCTGGACACACCGCGTTGACGTTGATGCGGTACGGCGCCAGCGCGAGCGCGGCCGACTGCGTCAGGCTGATGATGCCTGCTTTCGATGCGGCATAGTGCGTCTGCAACGGGCGTCCGCGCCGGCCCGCCACGGACGAGAGGTTGACGATCTTGCCGTAACTGGCCTCGAACGTCTCGGCCGGGCCGCCTGCTTCCGCGTCCTTCTTCGTGAGGAAGATGTCCGCCGGCTGCGCAGCAGACTCGCGCAGCGCTTCGGGAATCCGCGCGATCATCTGCCGCGCCACCGCCTGCGTGAGGAAAAACGCGCCGCGCAGATTCACGTCCAGCACCCGGTCCCAGTCATCCGGCGACAGCTCCATCATCGGCTTGGTCTGCACGACGCCGGCATTGTTGACGAGGATGTCGATGCGACCGAAGCGCGCGGCCAGGCCGGCCACCATTGCGGCGGACGCTTCGGGGTCAGAGATATCGATGGGGTGCGCCATCGCTTTGCAGCCTGCCGCTTCAACGCGCCCGTCTCCGCGCTGTACTCAGCGATCACCACGGTCGCGCCCTCCCTTGCCAGCCGCAGCGCGATGCCCTTGCCGATCCCCTGCCCGGACCCGGTCACGATCGCCACTTTACCCGAGAAGCGTCCTTCCATAAAATCCTCTTTTCGGATTACAGATTGAAGATTGAAGATTGAAGATGACGAACGGCGTCCAGCATCTTCAATCTTCAATTTGCAATCTTCAATCTCTGCACGGGATCGCTTCGCACTCGCCCAGGTTCACCGTCCGGTTCTCCCCTGCCGACAGGTAACACGCCTCGACCACGCGCAACGTCTGGAGGTTGTCGTAGCCGTCGGTCTCCGGCACGCCGTCCTCTTGGATCGCCTGCATGAGCGACGCGGTCGGGCCAATGAACGAGTCCGGGATCCACTTCCCTTCGAGCTTCGCCTCGAACCGCTTGTCGGGATAGTGCCGCTTGCTGCTCCACTCCAGTGTGTCGGGCCGGCCGTGTGGGTAGTTGTACATCGCGCCGAGCGTGCCGGAGATGACGCCCTCCGTCCCGATAAAGCGAAACACGGCGAAGTAGTCGTCGCTCAGGTTGTAGTGGTTATCGGCCACCATCGCCTGCATGTCATCGGCATAGTCGAGGATCGTGATCGTTTTCGTTTCGCCCTTGACCACGCCTTGGAGGGGATAGCGCGTGTGGCGGGAGGTGATCCACTCCGGGTCGCCGAAAAGCGAGCGGATGGCGTCGATGTAGTGGATCGAGTGGTAGAGGATCTCCAGCCGTTCCTGGGCGGCGAGCCACGGCCACATGTCCCACGGCGTATTCACGCTAACCTGGATGGACGCGTCGGTCGGCCGCCCGATCCACCCTTTGCGGATGAGGGTGCGCGCGGCGCGGAGCCCCTGTCCCCAGCGAAGCTGCTGGTTCACCGCCAGCTTGACGCCCTTTGCGCGCGCCTGGTAGACGATCTCCGCGGCTTGCGAGAGCTTGTCAGAGAGCGGCTTCTGACACAGCAGGTGCTTGCCCGCGTCGATGGCCTGCAGCGCAATGTCCATCTGCGCCCACGGCGGGACGGAAATCTCGCAGATCTCGACCGCAGGGTCTTCGAGCGCCTCTTCCAGCGTCCGCCAAATCACGGGGATGTTGAACTCCGCGGCAGTCTTCTCCGCCGCCTCGGGGCGCACGTCATAGCACCCGACGATGTTCAGCCCGTGCTTCCGGTACGTTGGCAAGGCCGCGTAGTTGACGATGCCGCCGCACCCGATGATGGCGATGCCGTAGTCGGTCTTGGGCGGCAGATGCGGTTGGTAGTCCAGATCGAGCAGGTCATCGGGCATGGCTCACCTCACGTTGTGGCGCAAGTTGGCAACTTGCGCTACATCACAATCTCGCGCACGGCTTTCAAGATATGCGACGGTCCCGGCAGCACAACATCCTCCAGCGGCTTCGACGCCGGGATGGGCACATGCTCCGCGCCGACGCGCATGACGGGCGCGTCGAGGTAGTCGAAGGCGTGTTCCTGCACCAGCGACGCCAGTTCCGCGCCGAACCCCACCGACCGGTGCGCCTCATGCGCAACGATCAGCCGGCTTGTCTTCTTGACGGAGTTGATGACGCAGTCCAGGTCGAGCGGGTAGATGGTTCGCAGGTCGATCACCTCGACGGAGATGCCGTCCTTCGCCGCGGCCTCGGCCGCCTCCAGCGCGTGAAGCGCGGTGCGCGAATAGCTGACGAGCGTGACGTCCGACCCCGCGCGCGTCACGTTCGCTGCGCCGAAGGGGATGGTGTATTCGCTGTCAGCCACTGGCCCCTTCGTGTTGTAGAGCAGCTTGTGTTCGATGAAGATGACGGGGTTGTCCTGGCGCAGCGCGGTCTTGAGCAGGCCCTTCGCGTCGCTGGGAGTGCTCGGCAGGACAACCTGCAGGCCGGGTGTGTGCGCAAAGACGGCTTCGAGGCTCTGCGAGTGCTGCGCGCCGTTGCCGCGGCCGCCGCCCTGCTGCGTGCGGATCACCAGCGGCATCCTGACGCGGCCGCCGGTCATGTACCGCATCTTCGCAGCCTGGTTGATGATCTGGTCGGAAGCCACCCACGCGAAATCCATGAACATCAACTCGCAGACCGGGCGCTTGCCGGTCATCGCCAGCCCGACCCCCGCGCCGATGAACGCAGCCTCGCTGATGGGCGTCTCGCGCACGCGATCCGGCCCGAACTTCGCTAGCAGTCCCTCCGTCACCTTGAACACCCCGCCGTAGACGCCGATGTCCTCGCCGAGCAGGATGATCGACTCGTCGCGCGTCATCTCCTCGGTCAGCGCCTCGCGC
>JALOOB010000186.1 GCA_025454635.1 Anaerolineae bacterium | reverse complement strand
GCTTGGCCGCCGGATCGTCCGAGCCGCGTGCCGTGGCCAGGCTGATCGAATCCGGGCGAAGCGTGAGCGTGACAGGCTTACCCAACAACCGCGATAGTTCCTCCGCGGTTACGTCGGGACCGAGCGCCAGGACCACGGTCGCGCCGCGCTCGGCTTGCTCGCGCATCAGCGCCCCGTCGTCGAGGACGCCGTTGAGGATGATTGCGGTGGCCGCGCTGGGGTCTTCGACTCTCGCGCCCGGCATAACTTCGATCGCGTCACGGAACGCGGCGGGCGGGTCTGCAACGAAGACGCGCAGCTCGCCGGGCTGCTCCGCGTCGGGACACGCGCCGGCGGAAAGTGACGATAGCGCCAGCAGGAACGCGATAAGCGCAGAGGCAAAGGCCATGGCAGGCTCAGGCGAATGGAGGCGCGCAGGGCAGGGGCGCGAAGGCAGTTTACGGCGGCCGGGCCGATTTCGCAAGCCGGTCGCAGCGCGCGTTTTGCCAAAAAGCGCCGAAGTTACTAGAATGCGTTTCGTTCGGCAGTTCTCTACGTTTAGCCCTATACGTCCGCGCGCCACTTCCCAATGCCACCGTCGCAAAGGAGCACCGCATGGAAGCGACCTTCACCGATCTGAACACGCCCGCCCGTCTTCTTCTCGGCCCCGGCCCCAGCCTTGTGCCTCCGCGCGTGCTGCGCGCCATGGCAACGCCGACCATCGGCCACCTTGATCCTGCATACCTGTCGGTTATGGACGAGACGATGGCGCTCGCCCGGTATGTCTTTCAGACGCAGAACCCGTTCACCCTTGTGCTGCCCGGCACCGGCAGCGCCGGTATGGAAGCTGCGCTGTACAACTTTATCGAGGAAGGCGATCCCGTCCTTGTGTGCGTGGCCGGCTACTTTGGCGAGCGCATCTGCGAGATGGTCACCCGCGCGCGTGGCGATTTGCGCCGGGTGGATGCGCCCTGGGGCCAGGTGGTCACGCCGGCTCAGGTTGAGGCCGCGCTCAAGGAGCGGCCCGCAAAACTGGTCGCGATCGTCCACGGCGAAACTTCCACCGGCATTGCGCAACCGCTCCACGAGATTGCGGAGGTTGTCCATCGCCACGGCGCGCTGCTGTTGGTCGACACGGTGGCATCGCTCGGAGGCGTCTCCGTGCCGGTGGACGAGATCGGCATCGACATTTGCTACACCGGCTCGCAAAAGTGCCTGAGCGCGCCGCCCGGACTCGCGCCGATTACCATCGGGCCGCGCGCAGAAGAAGCGCTCGCTAACCGCAAGAGCAAAGTGCAGAGCTGGTACCTCGACCTGACGCTGCTGCGCAAGTACTGGGGGCCGGAGCGGGTGTACCATCACACAGGTCCGGCAAATATGATCTTCGCCATGCGCGAAGCGCTGCGTATCGTTCATGAGGAAGGGCTGGAGGCTCGCTTTGCCCGCCATGCGGCCTGCGCGCAGATGCTATACGAGGGGCTCGAAGAGATGGACATGAGCATGCTTGTCGCGCCGGAGCATCGTCTAGCCAGCCTGACGACCGTCTGCGCGCCGGCAGGCATGGACGAGATGGCCGTCCGCAAGCGGCTCATGGCCGAGTACAACATCGAGATTGCCGGCGGCCTCGGCGTGTTCAAGGGCACGTGCTGGCGCGTCGGCCTGATGGGGCACTCGGCGCGGCCGGAGAACGTGGTGACGCTGTTGGGCGCTTTGCGGAAGGTGATTCTGCAATAGAATGCAGATAGCGGCCTGCGGCCGACGCAGATGGGGAACGATTTGCGGGATCGCGTCGATTCACCTTATCTGCGTCATTTGCGTTCTGTTTTGGCCTCGCCGGCACTAACGGATATAATTGAGCGTCAATAGCACACGCTGGCGACTCGGCGCAGGTCGGTTTGCGCGCCGGTCGCCTTTTCTTTGCGACGATCCAGTTGAGGGAAGGGTAGGCGGTTTTGTTAGTTGCTCTGTACACAGTGGTCGCGCTGTGGCTGAGTCTGTACGGCTTTCAGGCCCTGGCGCTGACTCTGCTATATTTCCGGCACCGGCGGGTTAACGTGCCCGTCGCGCGACCTCCTGAGGGCGAGTGGCCTGTGGTGGTGGTGCAGTTGCCGGTCTACAACGAACGCTACGTGGTCGAGCGGCTGATCGACGCGGCGGCCGGGCTAGATTATCCGCGCGACCGGCTGACCATCCAGGTGCTGGACGATTCGACGGACGACACCACCGATATCGCGGAGGCGCGCGCGGCGCAGCACCGGGCTGCCGGCGTCGACGTACGCGTCCTGCAGCGAGCGGATCGCTCAGGATACAAAGCGGGCGCGTTGGCCTTCGGACTAGCGCAGACGGACGCGGAGTTCGTCGCAGTGTTCGACGCGGATTTCCGACCGAAGACGGATTTCCTGCGCCGGACGGTCGCCGCCATGCTCGCCCATCCCCGCGCCGGCATGGCGCAGACGCGCTGGTCGCACCTCAACGACGAGTACTCCTACCTGACGCACGCGCAATCGCTCGCGCTGGACGGGCATTTCGTCGTCGAGCAGACTGCGCGCAATCGTTCCGGCCTGTTGATCAACTTCAACGGCTCCGGTGGCGTGTGGCGTCGGGCGTGCATCGAGGATGCGGGCGGCTGGCAGGCCGACACCATGACGGAAGACATGGACCTAAGCTACCGCGCGCAGTTGGCCGGCTGGCGCACGCTCTATCTGCCAGATGTGGACGCGCCCGCGGAACTGCCCGCGCAGATGGAAGCGTTCAAGCGGCAGCAGGCGCGCTGGGCGCAGGGCTCGGTGCAGTGTCTCCGCAAGCTCACCCCGCGCATCCTCCGCAGCGACCTCCGTTGGTATCAGAAGTTGATGGCGCTTGTTCATATCAGCGGTTATCTCAGCCAGCCGCTGATCGTCCTGCTGCTGCTGACCATGCTGCCGCTCCTGTGGACCGGGCAGGCGACGCCCTCCTTCCTGCTCGCGCTCGTCTTCGCGAGCGCCGGTCCGCCCCTGCTCTATGCGGTTGCGCAGGCGGCGCTCTACCGCGACTGGAAGCGGCGGTTCCTTTACCTGCCCGCGCTTCTGGCCGTGGGCGCGGGGATGACGTGGAGCACGACGAAGGCCGTGTGGCAGGGGCTGACGACGTGGGGCGGAGTGTTCAAGCGGACGCCGAAGTTCAGAATCGAAGGCCGCGCGGGCCGATGGAACGCGAACGCGTACCGCCTCCGGTCGGACTGGACCGTCCTGGGCGAAATCGCGCTT
The DNA here is from genome assembly GCA_025454635.1 of Anaerolineae bacterium. GTDB lineage: Bacteria > Chloroflexota > Anaerolineae > CG2-30-64-16 > CG2-30-64-16 > JALOOB01. The sequence continues at coordinate 3,956 of JALOOB010000186.1, read as the reverse complement.
TTCGTGTATGCTGTGCTTACCGCTGGCGTCGCCATACTGCGGGGTCAGTACGTCGCGCTGCCGTTCATTATGTTGTACGTGATCGGCTATGCGGTCGTCGCTGCCAGCAGCCTCTGGCAGGGCCGCGGTGCGCAGAGCGGGGGATAGGAAAGCAGCCACAGAGATCAAAGAGGGAACAGAGAGAGCTTCCGCTCTCAGATCCCTCTGCAGCACGTTTTGGAGTTGTCGGAGACATGGCTCACCGGTTTCTGTTCGCACTCATCGTTATCGCGTTGTTGTTGATCGCGCCGGCCGCGCTGGCGCAGACGCCGACGCCGAATGGCGGAGCATGCGCGCCGGCCACTCCCTGCGCGGATGGTGCTCCCGCCGCGGCAGGCATGAAGCTCGGCAGTCTCGCGGTAGAGTCGGTCGCGCCGGCGGCGGACGTAGCTGCTCAGGAAGTGGCCAATGACGGCTTTGGCCTGGCGTGGGCTGTTATGGCCTTGCTCGTGCTGGCGCTGCTTTATGCTATCGTCGCGGCCATCCTGGCGACGATGGGCCGCTCGTTCCCGGCGCTTCCGCCCGGCGCGCAAATCCTCATCCCGATCCTGTCTGTGCTCGGGCTCGGCGTCGCGCTGTATTTGACGTTCATCGAGACCACGAACACCGCCGCGGTCTGCGGTCCGGTAGGCGACTGCAATGCGGTGCAGGCCAGCCCGTTTGCCATGCTGTTTGGCTTCCTGCCCGTCGGTCTGCTGGGAGCGGTCGGTTACATCGGCATCCTCGCCGGCTGGTTCATCGGGCGGCGATCGGACAGCGCGCTCGGCCGACTGGCGCCGCTGCTGGTGTTCGGGATGGCGCTGTTCGGCGTGCTGTTCACGATTTACCTGACCTATCTCGAATTGTTCGTCATTAAGGCAGTCTGCATCTGGTGTCTGACCTCTGCGGTCATCATGGCGTTCGTGCTGGCGCTCTCCGTTGCGCCCGCGCTCGAGGCGCTGCGCACAGAAGATGATGCGGAAGGGGCCTTGCAGAGCGAATGACGCCGTAGTAGAATCGTGTCGTCGTGACACTCAACTGACCATCCAAGGAGAATCCCCATGTTCAACCGGAATCTCGAAGCGGCGATTAACGATCAGATTAAGCACGAGCTTTACTCGGCTTACCTGTACCTCTCCATGTCGGCCTGGGCGGAGTCGAACAATATGCCCGGCGCGGCGAAGTGGCTGGGCAAGCAGGCGGCGGAAGAGCAAGAGCATGCGATGAAGTTCTACGGGTACGTCCATGACCGCGGCGGCAAGGTCGTCCTGCAGGCCATCCCGCAGCCTCCGGCGGAGTGGACTTCGCTGCTCGACGTGTTCGAGCAGGTGAAGGAGCACGAGGCGAAGGTCACGGGGCTCATCAACCGGCTCTACGAGATCGCTGTGAAGGAGAACGACTACGCGGGCCAGGTGATGCTGCAGTGGTTCATCTCCGAGCAGGTCGAAGAAGAGAAGAACGCGGCGACCATCGTCGATGCGCTTCGCCACGTGGGCACGCAGGGCGCGGCCCTGTTTATGGTGGACCGCTGGCTCGGCGAGCGCTAACCCGATCCGACGCAGCGCAAATGCTGATGAAAGCCAGGTTTCTGCGCCACTTGTGGCGTGCGAGAAACCTGGCTTCTTTTTTCGGCGTTAGAGTGACTAATCACATCGTGTAGGGGGCGCATGAGTTCCGTCTGGACGCACATACTGATCATCTTCCTGCTGTTGCTGGCCAACGGCGTGTTTGCGATGGCCGAGATTGCGGTCGTCTCATCGCGCAAGGCGCGGCTGCAGGAGCGGGCAGAGGCGGGAGACGCGCGCGCCGCGGCTGCGCTGAAGCTGGCGGAGGACCCTGACGAATTCCTGTCGACCGTGCAAGTGGGGATTACGCTTATCGGCATCCTTGCCGGCGCGTTCGGCGGCGCCACGCTTACCCAGCCATTGGCCGCGAGATTGGCGCAGGTCCCAGCGCTCGCCCCATACTCTTCGCTCCTCGCCGGCTTGATCGTGGTTGGCGTCATCACCTACCTCTCAGTGGTCATCGGCGAACTCGTTCCGAAGCGCATCGGCCTCAACTCGCCAGAATCGATCGCGGTGTTGGTTGTCGGACCAATGCGTGTGATCTCGAAGATTGCCACGCCCGTCGTCTGGGTCCTCACTGCGACGAGTGACCTGCTATTGCGGCTCTTACGCGTTAACCGGTCGAACGAGCCTTCGGTGACGCAGGCGGAAATCGAGGTGATGCTTGAGCAGGGCGCGCAGGCAGGGGTGTTGACCGAGATGGAGAGCGAGGTGGCTGCAAGCGTCTTTCGGCTGGCGGACCGCCGCGTCGGCGCGCTCATGACGCGGCGCATGGACGTGGCATGGCTGGACGTCGGCGCGGGGCTGGACAGGCTGCTGGACACGGTGAGCAGTGCGGGGCATGCGCGCTACCCGGTGTGCGAGGGCAGCTTCGAGAACGTGGTTGGGGTCGTGGACTCGCAGAAGCTCCTGGCTGCCGCGCTGGCCGGCGAACAACTGGACCTGCGCGCGCTGGCCGCGCCGCCGCTCTTCGTGCCGGAGACGCTGCCGGCGGTCCACCTGCTCGAACTATTCCACGAGAATAACCAGCACATGGCCATCGTCATGGACGAGTTCGGCGGCGCGCAGGGCGTTGTGACCATGCGCGATCTGCTGGACGTGGTGGTTGGTGACGTGACCGAGGGGCAGGCGCAGGAGCCGGCCCGCGCGTTCCGTCGGGATGACGGCTCGTGGCTGCTCGACGGAATGCTGCCGGTGGAGGATTTCCGGGAATTGTTCGACGTGGAGAGCCTGCCGGGCGGCGACGACAACCTGTACGAAACAGTCGGTGGCTTGATTATGTACCACCTGGGCCGCATCCCTGCTGTGGGCGACGCGTTCGAGTGGAACGGTTTCCGCTTCGAGGTTATGGACATGGATGCTCGCCGCGTGGACAAGGTGTTGCTTGTCCCGGCCGACGGCTCGCAAACAGGGGATTAAGTCGGCATAACTCGGCGAAAGAGATGCCAATATGACCGAACGTTCTGTCATCATCATCGGCGCGGGGCTTGCCGGCCTTGCGGCCGGCATTCACGCGCAACGCAATGGCTACCGGGCGCGCATTTTTGAGCACGCGGGGCAGGCCGGAGGCGTCGCCGTCGGCTGGCGGCGCGGCCACTACCATATCGACGGCGGCATCCACTTCCTGATGGGATATCGACCCGACAGCCTGACACATCGTATTTATGAGGAGGTAGGGGCGGCCGGGCCGGGCGCTGCGATCGAGATGACGGAGTACGCGGAGTACGTCGACGAGCGGACGGGCCGCGCGATTCGCATCACGCGCGATCTCGACCGGCTTACGGCGGACTGGGGCGCGCTGTCGCCGGCAGACGCGGGGCCGATGCGTGACCTTGTCCGGCTGGCGCGCGAGCTCGCGGGCTCGCCGCTGCTGAACATGGGCATGGGCGATCCGCCGGAACTGGCCGGACGACTGGCATCGCTCAAGCAGTTGTGGGAGATGCGCGGCGCGCTGCGCTACCTGACCGGCAGGGCCAACATGTCGATGGGGGAGCGGGCGAAGGAGATCCGCGATCCGTGGCTGGCGGAGGTGTACGCCAACCTTTTCCTGCCCGAGGCGCCGGCCTGGTTCGTGGGGATGCTGCTGGCATTGCTGGCGAGCGGAGACATGGGGCTGCTCTGTGGGGGCTCCATGGCATTCGTCCGTGACATGGAAACCTGCTATAGCTCCCTGGGCGGGGAGATCACCTTCAACGCCACGGTCGAGCAGATTATCGTGGAGGGGGATCGGGCGGTTGGGGTGCGGCTGGCGGACGGCGCGGTTCACCGGGCGGGCGCGGTGATTTCCGCGGCCGACGGTCGCAGCACGCTGTACGGGATGCTGGGCGGGAAGTATCTCGACGCGAGGACGCGCGAGCGCTACGAGACATGGCG
>JALOOB010000185.1 GCA_025454635.1 Anaerolineae bacterium | reverse complement strand
GCGCTGTTCCACGGCACCTCGCTCGGCGCGGAGGGCCACGACTACGCGGCCAGCACCATCGCGGTCGAGCAGAACTACTCCATCGACCTGACCTCCGGCCTGACCGACTACGGCACCGGCTCGCGTACGGTGTACACCCTGATCGCGGCCGAAGAACTCGGCGTGCGCCCCGAGCGAATCCACATGCAGCGGCCGGACACAGACACCGCGGTGGAGTCCGGGCCGACGGTCGCGAGCCGCTCGACGATGCTCGGTGGCAACGCGGCGCGCATTGCGGCCATGAACCTGCGGCAGACGCTCGACTACGCCGCGGCGGACCTGCTGAGATGCGAACTCTATCAGCTTGTCCGACATGACGAGGCGTATGTAGGGCCGAGCGAGGAGCCGGTGAGTTGGGAGCGCGTCGTCGACCACGCGCGCGAGATGGGGCTGGCGCTCTCGGCGCAGGGCAAGTGGACCGCGCCGACGATCAGCTGGGACCACCACGCCGGCCGCGGGACGCCGTACATGGCGTACCACTTCGCGGCGCAGGTGGCCGAGGTGGAGGTCGACACGCGCACCGGCAACGCGCAGGTGGTCGGTCTCTGGGCCGCGCACGATCCGGGGAAGGTCATCTTCCCGCAGGGCGCGTACGGGCAGCTTTTCGGCGGCATCGCGCAGGGGCTCGGCTACGCGCTGATGGAGCAAATCACGTTTGCCGAAGGTTACCTGCAGGAGACCAATTTCGAGTCGTACCTGATCCCCACGTCAGTCGACGTGCCGGAGTTGGTCGGGACGTTCGTCGAGGCGCCGTTCTCCAAGGGGCCTTACGGCGCGAAGAACATCGCGGAGCCGGCCATGGTGCCGACCGCGCCGGCCATTCTCAACGCGATCTACCACGCCACGGGCAAGCGCGTCCGCGATCTGCCCGCGAACCTGGAGCGCGTGCTGCTCGGCCATGATCTGGAGAAGGGCGGCTCGCCAAAGGCGTGCAAGCTGGGCTTGCATACGGCCTGATTCTCGGCGCAATTCAATCGACCGCTCACCACGAAGAACCGAAGAGCCAAAGCACCACAAAGGTTTTCAAAACCTTAGTGCGCCTTCGGGTCTTCGGTTCTTGGTGGTAAACGTCGCCACACCCATAGGAGAAGGAATGAACACGAAGCTCTTCCAGAAGGATTTCATCTGCACCCCCGACTGGACCGTCGAGGACCTCAACACGATGCTCGAAGTGGCGTTCCGGCTCAAGTCTGACACCGCCACCGGCGTGTATCACGATCAGGTTTTGCGCGCCAAGACGCTCTACATGCTGTTCTTCGAGGAGTCCACCCGCACGCGCAACTCGTTCGAGACCGGCATGAGCCAACTCGGCGGGCATGCGATCTGGCTCACCCCGAAGGCGACGCAGATCGGCCACGGCGAGAACGCCAAGGACACGGGGATTGTGCTGAGCAGCTACGGCGACGGCATCGCGATCCGCGACTGCCGGACGGGGATCGGCAACAAGTACCTGTACGAGATGGCGCAGTACGCCGACGCGCCGATCATCAACATGCAGGACGACGTCGACCATCCGTGCCAGGCGATGGCCGACCTGATGACCTTGATGGAGCTGTTCGGCCGGGACCTGCGCGGGCGCAAGTTCGTCATCTCGTGGACCTACGCGCCGAAGTACGTGCGCCCGCTGAGCGTGCCGCAGTCGCTCCTGTGGCTGATGCCGCGCTTCGGGATGGATGTGACGCTCGCCTACCCCAAGGGCTACCACATGATGCCCGAAGTGATGAAGAAGGCGTGCGAGTTCGCGGAGGAAAGCGGCACGACGATCACCGAGACGAACGACATGGACGAGGCGTTCAAGGATGCGGACTTCCTTTACCCGAAGTCGTGGGGGCCGATCATGGTCACCGAGGACGAGCCGACGGTCGAGGCAATGGCTGCGGAGAACACGGGCTGGCGCGTGACCAAGGAGAAGATGGCGCTGGCGAAGAAGCACGCGGTGTACATGCACTGCATGCCCATCGACCGCCATCACGAGGCGGACGACGACGTGATCGACGGGCCGCAGTCGATCATCTACAAGCAGGCGGAGAACCGCCTGCACATCCAGAAGGCGCTCATGGCCCTGGTCATGGGCGGGCGCGGATAGAGCAACGGGCCGCCACGAATTACGCGAATCGCACGAATTGGTCTAATTCGCAGCATTTGCGTAATTCGTGGCCGCTCTCGTGGAGGGTTCATGCCGCATCCTGTCCTTTGGATCACGCACCGCGGCGAGCGGCACCAGCAGGCCGCGCTCAACAGCGCGCCGCCGGAGCTGGCCGTGACCATGCGCCGCTCGCCCTCGAAGGAGGAAATCCTCGCGCTCCTGCCGGAGACGGAGTTCCTCGTCAGCGAGCGAACCGGCGTGATCGATGCCGACATGATCGCGGCGGGCAGAAAGCTCCGGCTGATCCAGCGGCTCGGCTCGCAAACGCACGACATCGACCTGGAGGCCGCGAAGGCTGCCGGCATCCCCGTGTGCTATGCGCCGGTGCGAGGCTGCATCCTGGTGGCCGAGCACATGCTGATGCAGGCCCTGGCGCTGGCGAAGCGCGCGCGTGAGATGATGGACGTGGTCGCGGAAGGTCGCGACTTCGGCTACCCCCCGCGGCGCTGCGACGAGGACTACTTCGCCTACAACTGGTCGGGCCGCAGGGGCGTCACCGGCCTGTGGGGCAGCACGGTCGGCATCCTCGGCATGGGCGAGATCGGGCAGGAGCTGGCGCGGCTGCTGCGGCCGTTCGGCTGCGCAATCCTGTATAACAAACGCACTCGGCTGCCCGCGGACGCGGAGGCTGCGCTGGGCGCGCAGTTTGCGACCGTGGACGAAATGCTGGCCGCCAGCGACGTCGTCTGCATGCTGCTGCCCTACTTCCCGGAGACGGAACAGAGCCTCGGCAGGAACTTCTTTGCGGCGATGCGGCCGGGCAGCCTGTTCGTAAGCTGCGGCGGGAGCGGCGTCGTGGATGAAGTGGCGCTGGCCGATGCGCTCAGATCGGGCCACCTAGGCGGCGCGGCGGTCGACACCTACACGTTCGAGCCGGTCGCCCCGGATGATCCGCTGCGCGCGTTGGCGCTGGCCGATCCGCGCGCCAACGTGATTCTGACGCCGCACACGGCTGCCGGAACTGGCCCCATTGACGCGACGCAGCCAAAACGCGAGCGCGAGGACGATTACGCGAATATCCTGCGCGTCCTGCGCGGGGAGCCCCTTGCGGGACGCGTTGCATAAGCCAAAAGAGACAGCATGAGCACCATCCTGATTGAAAACGGCGCGGTCGTCACGGTGGACGACGCGCAGCAGGTCCACAACCCCGGCTACGTGCTGGTGCGCGACGACCGCATCGCCGCAGTCGGACCCGGCGCGGCGCCGCCGGAACTGCGCGCGGGAGCGGACGAGGTGATCGACGCTACCCTCATGGCAGTGATGCCGGGGATGGTCAACGCGCACACCCACCTCTTCCAGACGTTCATCCGCGGGCTGGCCGACGACAAGCCGCTGCTCGACTGGCTGAAGGCGGCCATCTGGCCTGTTGCGCGCTGCCTGACCGAAGAGGACGCCTACCTCGCGGCCATGCTGGGCCTTGTCGAGAACATCCGGGGCGGCGCGACGAGCGTCATCGACCACCAGTACGTCCACACCGAGCCGGGCAACGACGACGGGGTGTTCCGAGCGGCGGAACAGAGCGGCGTGCGCTTCCTCAACGCGCGCGGCTGGGCGGACATGAACTACCACCCTGCGTTCATGGAGTCGCCCGACAGGATCGTCGCCGAAATGGCGCGGCTGCGCGAACGGTGGCACGGACAGGCGGACGGCCGGCTGCGGCTGGAGTTTGGGCCCCTGATCCCGTGGGGCTGCTCGGACGCGACGATGCTCCGCACGCGGGCGCTCGCAGCCGAGTGGGGCATGGGCACGCACGTCCATATCGCGGAGACGCGCGCGGAAATCGACATGGAGCTGGCGTCGCGCGGGATGCGGCACGTGGAGTGGCTGCAGTCGCTCGGCGCGCTTGGCCCGGACGTTCAGCTTGTCCACAGCGTGTGGCTGAGCGACGCCGAAATCGACATGGTCGAGGCGTCGGGCGCGGTGATCATCCACTGCCCCGTGTCGAATATGTATCTCGCGTCCGGCGTGGCGCGCGTGCCCGAGATGCACCGCCGAGGCATCCCGATTGCGCTCGCGACAGATGGTCCGGGCAGCAACAACAACCAGGACATGCTCGAAGCGCTCAAGACGACGTGCCTCCTGCACAAGGTCAACACGCTGGACGCGATGATCTTGCTGCCCGAGGATGCCATCTGGATGGCCTGCCGGGGCGGCGCGCGGGCGTTCGGCCAACCCGAACTCATCGGTTCGCTCGAACCTGGCAAGAAGGCCGACGTCGTGCTGGTCGACCTCAACACGCCGCTCGCCATGCCCGCGCACAAGCCCGTCTCGGCGCTTGTCTACAACCTGGCCGCGCGCGACGTGGACACCGTCATCGTCGACGGCAAGGTGCTGATGCGCGGCAAGCGGATCACGGTCGTCGACGAGGCCGCGCTGCTCAAAGAGTCGGCGGCCGCGTGCGCGCGGCTGTTCGAGCGCGCGGGCGTCGTCGCATAACGCCTGGAAAGTGCCATGAAACCCGAAATAATCGCCCGTATCAAGGCCTTATCGGCGCAAATGACCGAGCGCCGCGAGCGTTTTCTCGCGGACCTAATCAGCATCCGCTCGCACACGGGGCAGGAACGCGCCGCAGTGGACCGCATGCTAGACGAACTGCGCGCCATCGGCTGCGACGAGGTGTGGATGGACTCGGCCGGCAACGCGCTCGGGCGGATCGGCAGCGGGCCGCGCGTGATCCTCTACGATGCGCACCTCGACACGAACGAGGTGGGCGACGATCCGGCGAGCCTGGCCGCGTGGCCGCACCCGCCGCTCGAACCCGTTGTCGAGAACGACACGATGTTCGGCCTTGGCGCGTCGGACTGCAAGGGGGGCGTGGCCGCGATTGTCTACGGCGCGGCGATCCTTGCGCAGCTTGCCCGCGAGGATCGCGCCGTCGCCGAACGGCTGGCCGATGTCTCCGTCGTAGTCATGGGCGCGACGTTGGAGGAAGACGCGGAGGGCTTCGCGCTGCGGTCGCTCGTGGAGCGGGACGGGCTGCGGCCGGAGGTTGTTCTGCTGGCCGAGGCGACCGACCTGACGCTGCGCCGCGGACAGCGCGGGCGCTGCGAGGTGCGCGTGCGGACCGAGGGCCGCGCCGCGCACGCGAGCCAGCCGCACCTGGGCGAAAGCGCGCTCCTCAAGATGCTGCCGGTGATCCAGGCGCTCGAAGCGATGAACGGCTCTCTGCCCGTCGACCCGATCTTCGGCGCGGGGACGCAGGTCGTGTCGCTGATCGAGGGGCCGCACACGCCCAATTCCGTGCCCGCATGGTGCGAGGTGGCGATCGACAGGCGGCTGACTCCCGGCGAGACGCCTGCGGCGGTGCTCGCGGGCATCCGCGCGATCGTCGAGCCGCTCGGCGCGAGCGCGCGCATCCCCGATCAACCCGTGCTCACCCATACCGGGCTGCGCCTCGACGGTCCCTCGTTCTACCCCGGCTGGCTGCTGGAAGAGGATCACGCGCTTCTCGCCGCAGGGCAGGCGACGAACGGCGCGCTGTGGGGCGAGCGCGCGCCTGTGGACGTCTGGCGCTTCTCGACCGATGGGACGTACTCGGCCGGCGCGGCGGGCATCCCCACGCTCGGCTACGGGCCGGAAGAAGAGCAGTACGTCCACACCGCGCTGGACCAGGTCAGCCTGTCCAAGCTGCGCAAGGCGAGTGAGTTCTACGCGCTCTTCCCCCTGGTGTATGGCCGATGAGTTACGACACGATCATCCGGGGCGGAACGCTGGTCACGCCGAACGGCATTGTCGGGGCCGATCTCGCGGTTTCGGGCGAGACCATCGCGGCGATCGGGCCGGGATTGGGCGCCGGACCGGAAACCCGTGTGATCGACGCGCGGGGCAAACTGGTCATCCCCGGCGCGATCGACCCGCACGTCCACCTGCAGATGCCGGCAGGCGCAGTGACGTCGAGCGACGACTGGCACACGGGCACGGTTGCGGCGGCCTGTGGCGGAACGACGACGGTGATCGACTTTGTCGAGCCGGAGGGCGTGGGGTTGGTCGACGCGCTGGCGGCGCGGCGCGCGGAGGCGGCAGGCGGGCCGGCGGGCCGTAGGGCGGCCGTCGACTTCGGGCTGCACATGACTCTGATGGACGCGCGGCCCGCGACGCTTGCGCAGGTGGCAGATGCGGTCGCGGCGGGCGCGAGATCGTTCAAGACCTACCTGACCTATGACGGGTTCAGGCTCTCCGACGCGGAGTTTCTGCTCGCGCTGGAGGCTGTCGCGGCCGCGGGCGGGATCGCGCTCGTCCACGCGGAAAATGACGCGATCGTCTCCCATCTGAGGGCGCGCTTTCTCGCTGAGGGACGCGTCGAGCCACGCTGGCATCCGCGCTCGCGGCCGCCCGCTTCCGAGGGCGAGGCTGTCGAGCGCGCGCTCGCCCTGGCCGAGATTGCCGGATGTCCGCTGTACGTGGTCCACGTCTCGACCGCGTGGGGCTGCGAAGCGGTCGCGCGCGCCCGGCAGCGCGGGCAGCGCGCCTGGGGCGAGACGTGCCCGCAGTACCTGCTGCTGACCGACGCGGAGTATGAGCGTCCGGGGTTCGAAGGCGCGAAGTTCGTCTGCTCGCCGCCGCTCCGCGCCGCGGCGGACGGCGAGGCGCTGTGGGCGGGACTGGCGCGCGGCGACATTAGCTCGGTCGGCACGGACCACTGCCCGTTCTTCTACGCGGGACAGAAAGACCTCGGCCTGGCGCCGGACGACTACCCGCCGTTCGCGCGCATCCCCGGCGGCATGCCTGGCATCCAGTCACGGCTGGCGCTGCTCCATACGTTCGGGGTGGGCCGCGGCTTGATTAGCGTCGAACGCTGGGTTGAAGTGTGCTGCGCTGCGCCCGCGCGCATCTTCGGCCTTGCGGGCAGGAAGGGCGCGCTGCAAGTGGGCGCGGACGCGGACATCGTCTTGTTCGACCCGCAGCGCGAGGTGACGATCAGCCGGACGTCGCTACGCGAAAACTGCGATTACACGCCCTATGACGGCATGAAGCTGAAGGGCTATCCCGCGCTGACCATGTTGCGCGGGAAGGTCAT
>JALOOB010000184.1 GCA_025454635.1 Anaerolineae bacterium | reverse complement strand
GCGGTGGTCGTGCCGGGTTCGCCGGCATGGCCGAACTGCGCGCCGAGCCGCTCTTCGAGCATCTTCGTCAGCTTGCTCGACCCGCGCAACATGCACGGCACGTTGTCGCACACCTCAATGGTGTACTCGCCCGGCTCGTGGTGGATGTTGTACATATGGTAGAAGCTGGCGAACTCGCCGACTTCCGCCTCATCCAGCCCGAAGAGCGCGCCGACCTCGGCCATCACCTCGGACGGCAGCCAGCCGACCTCGCGCTGCGCGACGTAGAGGGCCGGCCCCAGCGCGGAGCGGGGCACAGGATAACGGGCCTGCAGGGCCCGGATTTGCGCAATTGCGTTATCTGAAAGCACTCGTTCCTCCACGGGATTGAAAAATGAAGATGGCAGATTGAAGATCAAAACGCTCTTCAATGTTCAATCTTCGATTTTCAATCCCTACCGATCCACGTCACCCAACACGATGTCGACCGAGCCGATGTTCACCACGAGGTCGGCCACGAGCCGACCCTTCGACATGGTGTTCAGCGCTTGCAGGTTATGGAAAGAAGGCGTGCGGAAGCGCAGCCGGTAGGGGATCGCGGAGCCGTCGCTGACGAGGTAGAAACCCTCCTCGCCGCGCGGACTCTCACCGCACTCGTAGATCTCGCCCTTCGGCGGGGTCATGCCTTCGGTCCACAGCTTGAAGTGGTGGATCACCGCCTCCATGCTGACGTCCAGCTCCTGGCGGGGCGGCGGCACCATCTTCCGGTCGGCGGACCAGACGGGGCCGTCGGGCAGGTTCTTCATGCCCTGCTCGACGATGCGCAGGCTCTGGCGCATCTCTTCCAGCCGCACGATGTAGCGCGCGAAGGTGTCGCCCTCGGTCGCCATCGGCACCTTGAAGTCGAAGTTTTCGTAACCGCTGTACGGGCGAATCTTGCGGTAATCCATCGGGATGCCAGACGCGCGGGCCATCGGACCGGTAATGCACAGATCCAGACACTGCTGCGCGGTCAACTTGCCGACGCCCTCCGTGCGCGCCCGCCAGACGGGGTTGTCGTTCATAAACTTTTCGTATTCGTCGAACTTCGCGGGGAAGGTGCGGAGAACGTCTCCGACACGTTCGGCAAAGCTCGGCGGCACGTCGCGCCAGACGCCGCCGGGGCGGATGTACGACGTGGTCAAGCGCGCGCCGCTCACCAGTTCGAAGATGTCGAGCAGTTGCTCGCGCTCGCGGAACGCGTACATGAGCATGGCATGGCTCATGCCGGCCGCGTCCATGATGTGCGTGCCCATCCACAGCAGGTGCGACGAAATGCGCTGAAGCTCGCACAGGATCACGCGCAGCATTTGCGCGCGGGGCGGGATTTCCACGCCCATCAGCTTTTCCACCGCGAGCGAGTAGCACAGGTTGTTGCACATGGACGAGAGGTAGTCCGAGCGATCCGTGTAGGGCAGAAAGTCCTTGTAGCGAATCGTCTCGCCCTGCTTCTCGAAGCCCGAATGCAGGTAGCCGAGGTCGGGATAGGCCGCCACGACGGTCTCGCCGTCCAGTTCGACAATGACGCGCAACACGCCGTGGGTCGACGGATGATGCGGACCCATGTTAAGGATCATGTGCTTATTGGCGTCCGCCTGCTTCGGCGGAACCTGCTGCACCGCGCGCGCCTCGATAATCTGCTTGCCGAAGCTCTCGAACTCTTCGTCTTCCCAGGTCATCGAGAAGGGGACGCGCTCGCCGCCGCGCGGCAGTTCCTTGCGCAGCGGATGGTTCGGCCAACTGTGCGGCATCATAATGCGGCGCAGGTCCGGGTGGCCGTCAAAGCGCACGCCCATCAGGTCGTACACCTCGCGCTCCGGCCAGTCCGCGCCGGGCCACAGCGACGTCAGGCTCGGCACGACCGGGCTATCGCCGCCGGGGGCCGGCACCTTGAGGCTGATGCGCCGCCAGGAGTTGGTCGAGAGCAACTGGTAGACCGTCGTGAACCGCTCGCGGGCGCTGTAGCCGGGGTACTTGCTCCAGTCCACGGAGGTGACGTTCGCCAGGTGGCGGAAGCTTAACTCCGCATCCTCGCGGAGCAGCCGCGCCACGTTGAGCAGGTCCTGCGGCCGGATGGTCAGCGTGGTTTCGCCGCGGTAAGTATAGGTCCCGAGGATCGCGTCGGGTAAGCGCGCGCGGATTTTCTCTGCGGCGAGCGCTGCGATACCCGTGTCGGTTAGCGGTGTGTTCTGCAGGGGCGCAGCCGGCGTTGCGCCGGCAGCCTGCGCTTGAGTCGTCTCAATCATGCGCGATTCCTGTCTTTGCGCCGGCAGCCGGCCTAACGAGCCTTCGGTTCATAGCGAACCGCCGGTTCGGCAACCTTGGCATCCTTCGGGCTCGCCACCGTTTCCCGCAACGGACGCGCAGCTTCGCTGCGTTGGCCGTAGCGGCGATCCCGCAGCCGCTCATGCTGAATCTTCTGCTGGAGCAGGGTCAGTCCGTACAGCAGCGATTCGGGCCGCGGCGGGCAGCCCGGGATATACACGTCGACGGGCAGGATTTTGTCCACGCCCTGGACGATGGCGTAGTTGTTGAACGGCCCGCCCGCGCTGGCGCAGATGCCCATAGCAATCACCCATTTGGGTTCGAGCATCTGGTCATAAATGCGCTTGATGACGGGGGCCATCTTCTGGCTAACGCGGCCCGAAACGATCAGCAGGTCGGCCTGGCGCGGCGACGCGCGAAAGACTTCCGAGCCGAACCGGGCAATATCAAAACGGCTGCCGCCCGCCGCGATCTGTTCGATGGCGCAGCAGGCCAGGCCGAAAGTCAGCGGAAAGATGGAGTACTTGCGACCCCAGTTGATCGCCTTCTCCAGCGTCGTAGTGACGAATCCCTCATCGGGAAGTTTTTCTTCAAGACCCATTTCTGCGCACCTTCGCTCGATACACGGTGGCCGGTGGGCGCTGCGCCCGCAGCGCCACTGCCACTGGCAGCGTCATTTCACTGCCACTTGAATGCGTCGTTCTTCCAGGCGTAGACGAAGCCCACGAGCAGGATGACGACGAAAATCGCCATCTCGATCAGGCCGAACAGGCCGAGCTTGCGCGCGGCGACAGCCCAGGGATACATGAGGATGACCTCGACATCGAAAAGAATGAAGAGGACCGCCACCACGTAGAACTGGACGGGGAACCGGCGCTTGGCATCCCCGAAGGGGAGGATGCCGGACTCATATGGCTCGTGCTTCGCCGGATTGTGTCGTTTCGGACCAAGAAGCGCCGAAACGGTCAAGGCAATCGCGGCAAACCCGAACGCCACGATGACCATGACGAGAATTGGGAGATACCCCTGTGGCATAACCTGCTCCGCTAAGCCTGTAAGATAGCCTTCTTCACGCTGGCATTGCAGGACGACAAGCGTGCGCGGCCGACCGCGCCACGTGCCCTGCGCGCGTTGGCGAAGTCTATCACGAACGGAAGAGGCTTGTCAAAAGCCTCTCAATCGGAGCGGGACAAACCATAGCAAATGTTACGTTTGGAACATCCGGCGGCGAAGAGTATAATGCCCACAAGGGTGGAGCCACGATCCGGGCTGCCACCATCTTAAATCACATTTGTTGTTCCGAGGCTTTGCGTTCTATTTACGGGTCTGCTACAATACGCCCGTTCTGTGCCGGGTGTCCCAAATGCCTCATCCCGGCGTCACCAGATAGGAACGGCCTTCACCGCGGCGTCTGACTGTGGGCGCGCGCGGCCCAAAGGAGGGTTGACCGTGCTTTCTCAGTACGCGTTTATAGCCATTTTCGCTGTTATCGCCTTCGCGCTACCCGTTATCGGCCTGGTTATGGCCTGGTTCCTCCGCCCGAAGAAACCCAACCCCGCCAAGAACGCCACTTACGAATGCGGCATGGAGACGATAGGAGACACCTGGGTTCAGTTCAAGGCCCAGTACTATCTGTACGCGCTCGTGTTCGTGGTGTTCGACGTCGAGGCGATTTTCGTGTTCCCGTGGGCGGTGGCGTACAACAAGCTCGGCCTGTATGCGCTGGTCGAAATGGTGCTCTTTGTCTTTATTCTGCTCGGCGGGCTGCTTTATGCCTGGCAGAAGAAAGCGCTGGAGTGGCATTAATATGTTCGATTACATTCGCAACTTCTTCGTCAACCTCGGCACGAGCTGGACCAACTGGCTGAACAGCTTCCTGCCCGAACCGGCCGTGACCGTGGTCAATTTCCTCGTGATCGGGATTATCCTGGTCATGATGCCGGTGATCGCAACCCTCACGCTGACGTGGATGGAGCGCAAAGTCATCGGCCGCATCCAGAACCGCATCGGCCCGAACCGCGTCGGCCCGTGGGGCATTTTCCAGGCGATTGCGGACGCGGTGAAGATGCTGGTCAAGGAAGACATCGTGCCCGACGGCGCCGACCGGCCGGTCTTCAACCTGGCGCCCATCCTGATCGCCGCGGGCGCGGCTCTGCTCTGGGCAGTCATCCCCTTCGGCAGGGGCATGGTTGGCGCGGACCTCAACATCGGCGTGATCTACCTGGTTGCGGTCGGCTCGATCACCACGGTCGCGGTCATCATGGCGGGCTGGGCGTCGAACAACAAGTTCGCGCTCATCGGCGCGTTCCGCGTCGTGGCGCAACTCCTGTCTTATGAAGTGCCGATGATCCTTTCGATCGCTGCGGTGGCGCTGATCGCGGGCACCATGAGCACGATGGGAGTCGTAGAAGCGCAGCAGGTGCCGTTTGCGCTCCTGATGCCGGTGGCGTTCATCGCGTACTTCGTCGCGGGCTCGGCCGAGGTGGGCCGCGCGCCGTTCGACCTGCTCGAAGCGGACTCGGAGATCGTGGCCGGCTACTTTGTGGAGTACAGCGGGCTCAAGTTCGGCTGGTTCTACATCGCGGAATACGGCAACCTGTTCGCCATTTCCGCCATTGCCACGACGCTGTTCCTGGGCGGGTGGCGCGGGCCGTTCAGCCACGAGGTTCCCGCGCTCGGGCCGCTCTACTTCATTATCAAGACGATTCTGGTCGTGTTCCTGCTCATGTGGATACGCGGCACGTGGCCGCGCTTCCGCATCGACCAGATGCTCGGTTTCGCCTGGAAGGTGCTCGTGCCCGCGACGCTGGCGAATCTGCTGTGGGTGGCCGTCATCCTCAAGCTGCCCGTTCCGCAGCTTGTCCAGTGGGTGCTGATGCTCGGCGGCAACCTGTTGATTATCTTCATTGCCGCTACCATGCTAGGCCGGGCCGCAAAACGCTACGCCGAGGCGCATAACCTGAACCCGGCATCGTCGGCTGTCTGAACCAATTGAAGATTGAAGATTGAAAATGGCAGATTGAGCCTGATCCGCACGCCTGATCTGTCATCTTCAATCTTCAATCGGAATAATCCGCCTTTCCGCCAATCGGGACGCGTTCATGCAAGGGGTTGCAGAATGCAACAACTGATGTTCATCGTCATCAGCGCCGTGACGCTGATCTCCGCCGCGCTGGTCGTAACGACGCGCAGCCTGTTCCGCTCCGCGCTGTGGCTGATCCTGACCTTCTTCGGCATCGCGGGGCTCTTTATTCTGCTGCACGCGGAGTTCCTCGCCATCGCGCAGATCCTGATCTACGTCGGCGCGATCTCGACGCTGATCATCTTCGCGATCATGTTGAGCCGAGGGGTCATGGACCCGAACGCGCGACGGTTCAATGACCAGTGGGGGCTCGTCGCGGGTTTTGCCGCGGTGTTCTTCGTCCTGCTGACCGCCATCATGACGCGCGTTCCCTGGCAGACAACCATGGCTCCGGCCCCCATGGCGGCAGAGGCGATTCAACTCCTCGGCCGGGAGTTGGTCACTCCCTATGCGATACCTTTCGAGGTCGCCTCGGTTTTGCTTGTCGTCGCCATGATCGGCGCCATCATCGTCGCCCGTGAGCGGGAGAGCTAAGCATGAGCCTGTTCACTAACCCGGTTCCACTCACCTGGTTTCTCATTGTCTCGGCCGCGCTGTTCTGCATCGGCGCGTTCGGCGCGCTCGCCCGGCGCAACGCGGTCGGCGTGCTGATGGGCGTCGAGTTGATGCTCAACGCAGTGAACATCAACCTGATCGCGTTCTGGCGCTACGTGGGCGTGGCGCAGATGACGGGACAGGTTTTCGCGATCTTCGTCATTACGGTGGCCGCGGCCGAGGCTGCGGTGGGCCTGGCGCTCATCATCTCGATCTACCGCCAGCGCAACACCGTGATCGTCGAAGAGATCGATACGATGAAGGGATAGCGCGATGACCGAACACGAGGCACTCCCTGCTATCTTCAACCTGACCCCGATTATCCCGCTGCTGCCACTCGCGGCATTTGCGGCGATCATCCTCTTTGCGCATCGGAGCAAGAAGCTCAGCGCCGCGTTGGCCATCGTCGGCATTTCGCTCGCCTGGATCGTCAGTTGGGCGATCGCGTTCACTACGTTCGGCATCGAACACTTTGGGGAGAACCCGTTCCACATCTCGCGCGATTGGCTGCCCACCGGCACGACGTGGGAAGCCTTCGGGTTTCAAGTCGACCCGCTGACAGGCGCGATGCTCTTCATGGTGCCGTTTGTTTGCGCGTTGATCTTCATCTACGCCGTCGGCTACATGGGCATCTTCAAGCCGGAGAGTGAACATGACGAGCGCGGTAAGCCGGCCGAGCCGGGACACGTCGACCGCCTCGGCAGCCGCTTCTTTGCCTATATCGCGCTCTTCGCCACGGGTATGTTGGGCTTTGTCCTGGCCGATAATTTGCTGCTCGCCCTCGTCTTCTGGGAAATCATGGGCTTGTGCTCCTACCTGTTGATCGGCTTCTGGTTCGCCCGCAAGTATCCGAATCCGAAGCAGATCACGCCGAAGGAAGCGGGTTTGAAGGCGTTCCTGACCACCCGTGTGGGCGACACGATCATGATGGCAGGGTTCCTGTTCCTGTTTGCGCTAACCGGCTCGTTGAGCTTCTCCGAAGTCTTAGCGCCGGAGACCCTGGAGATGCTAGCGACGACGACGGTGAACCTGCCGATCATCGGCGCGACGCCGTGGGCCACGATCATCGCGATCCTGATCTTTTTCGGCGCTGTCGGCAAGAGCGCGCAGTTCCCGCTCCACGTCTGGCTGCCCGACGCGATGGAGGGCCCGACCCCGGTCCCCGGTCTCCGCGCTGATCCACGCGGCGACGATGGTCTCGGCCGGCGTGTACCTGATCATCCGCACCTACCCGCTGATGGCCGCGGTCGAGCACGGCCCGGCGTTGAGCTTCATCGCGTTCATCGGTTCGTTCACCGCGTTGTTTGCGGCGACCATCGCGGTGGCGCAAAACGACATCAAGAAGGTGCTGGCCTACTCCACCATCTCGCAACTCGGGTTCATGTTCGCCGCGCTCGGCATCGGCGCGTATGTCGCGGCCATATTCCACCTGATCATGCACGCCTTCTTCCACGCCCACCACGAGGTGAGTTCCGTCCACGTCGACTCGCACACGGCGGAGACCGGCCCGCGGCAGGAGCACAACTTCGACCCGCAGGATATGCGCAACATGGGCGGGCTGTTCCGCAAGATGCCGCGCACCGCGTGGACATTTATCATCGGCGGCCTTGCGCTGAGCGGCTTCCCGTTCGTGACCGCGGGCTTCTGGAGCAAGGACGAAATCCTCGCGGATGCCTGGGCGCACGAGCACCAGGTCGTGTTCGCGGTGCTGGCCCTTGCCGCGCTGCTCACTGCGTTCTACACCGGTCGTCAAATCATGATGACCTTCTTCGGCAAGCCGCGCACGGCAGCGGCGGTCAACGCCTCGGAGCATGATAGCATCTTCACCTGGATGACGATACCGCTGATGGTGCTGGCGGTGTTTGCCGTTGCGCTCGGCTGGACCGGCATCCCGACGACGTTCCCGGTGGTCGGCCAGTTCTCGAACAACCCGTTCCACGAATACACGGCGAGCCAGGCGGAGGCGCTGGGCATCGAGGCGGCGGAATTGCCCTTTAACCCGGTTCCGCTCACCACGTCGGTGGTCGTGGCGCTCGGCGGCCTGCTTATCGGTTACCTGGTGTACCGAAAGTACGCGGCGCGCGGGGAGAGCGAGGCGCCCGATCCCATGGCGCGGCCGCTTGGACCCGTCTACCGGGTATTGCAGAACAAGTACGGGTTTGACGAGCTTTACTATCGGGTCTTTGTGAAGGGCAGTCAGCGGCTCGCCAACTGGCTCTTCAAGTTCGACGACCTGTGGGTGATCGACCCGATTGTCGACAAGGTGGGCTGGCTGGGCCGGCGGCTGTCGGAGATCGGGCACTGGTTCGACGTGAACATCGTCGACCGGACCGTGAATCTTGTCGGCGAAGTGGCGGCCGCGCTCGGCAGCGCGCTGCGGACGATCCAAACCGGTAAGGCGCAGAACTACCTGTTCACCGTGCTGTTGGTGCTGTCGGTCGCGCTGGGCGTGTTCCTGCTGCTGCCGAAGTAACCTTCCCTTTGTCTTATCGCAACTGGTCCATCGGAGGGGTCTTTGATGAATAACCTGCTGCTGATCATTATCACCTTCACCCCCCTGCTCGGCGCGCTCCTCACGCTGCTGCCGTGGGGCAAGTGGTTCAGCCTCGACAAGGCGCGCGAGGAGCGGCTCATCAAGCTTGGCGCGACCGCCATCAGCACGCTCCCGCTCGGCCTCGCCATTATGCTTTGGTTCGCCTATAACCAGTCGGCAGGCGGCATGCAGTTCGAGGTCAAAGTCCCGTGGATCGAGGCGATAAACGTGAGCTTCCACATCGGTGTGGACGGCCTCAGCGTGCCATTCATCTTTCTGACGACTTTCCTGACCACGCTCGGCCTGTACTATTCGAGCCGAGTGATCAGGACGCGCGTGCGCGAGTTCTTCTTCCTCTTCCTGCTGCTCGAAATGGGCATGTTGGGCGTCTTTATCGCGCTGGATCTCGTGCTGTTCTACGTTTTCTGGGAGTTCGGCCTCGTGCCGATGTACTTCCTCATCGGCATCTGGGGCCAAGCGAAGGACCGCCCGCAGTACTCCGCCATCAAGTTCTTTCTCTACACGATGGCCGGCTCAGTGTTCATGCTGCTGGCGATCCTCGGCATCTACTTTGTCACAGGCAGCTTTGATATTCTCGAGGCGCAGGCTGCGCAGCCCTTCGCGGGCAACGTCTGGCTGTCCAGCCTCGCGTTCTTCGCCTTCTTTATCGCCTTCGCGATCAAGGTGCCGAGCTGGCCGTTCCACACCTGGCTGCCCGACGCCCACACCGCCGCCCCGACCGCGGGGTCTGTCATCCTGGCCGGCGTCCTGCTGAAGCTTGGCGCGTACGGCATCCTGCGCATCGCCTTGCCGGTGTTCCCTGAGGCTGCGCACCGTTTCGCCATCGTGATCGTGGCGCTGGGCGTCATCTCGATCATCTACGGCGCGTTCGTCTCTATGGCGCAGTGGGATCTCAAGCGACTCATTGCGTACTCGTCCGTCAGCCACATGGGCTACATCCTGCTCGGCGTAGGCGCGGCGGCGGCGGCGATCGGTAACGCTGAGTTGGTCGACGCGAGCTCGATGGCGTTGAGCGGCGCGGCCCTGCAGATGTTCACGCACGGCCTGAGCACGGGCGCATTGTTCTTCCTCGTCGGCGTGATCTACGAGCGGGCGCACGTGCGCGACCTCAAGATGTTCGGCGGATTCAGCAGCAAGATGCCTTACTTCTATGGGCTCTTCGCCGTCGCCGCGTTCACCTCCCTGGGCCTGCCTACGCTTGCCGGCTTCTGGAGCGAGCTCTTCGTCTTCCGCGGTGCGTTCGCGATCGTGAGTGTCTGGGCCGTCATCGGCATCATCGGCATCGTGCTGACCGCAGCCTACATCCTGTGGAAGATCGTGCAGCATACGTTCCTGGGCGAATATGACCCGAACAAGATCGCGCACTGGACGGACGTGGAAACCGGCGAAGAACTGCACGGGCCGAAGGACGTCGCCCTTTTCGAGAAGGTGACGCTCTGGCCGCTGACCATCTTCATGATTCTGTTTGGCATCTTCCCGGCGTTGATTCTGACCTTCTTCAACAACACGTTCGTCGACCTGATGCAAGGGCTGGCCAAGTAACGGTCCGCAACGGGAGGCGCTCCATTGAAACTCTCTGATATCGTCTACGTGCTGCCCGAGCTGGTCCTGCTCCTGGGCGCGGCGTTGGTCTTCCTGCTGGACATCCTCTGGCTCCGCCGCGCGGCGTCCGCGGAACGGCGTATGTCATGGCTGCCCGGCGTGGCGATCATCGTCCTGCTCGTCGCCGCGCTGGCGATGATTCCCTCGCAGGGGCAGCAACTCGTCGCCGCGACCATGATCTCGGTGGACGCGTTCGCGCTCTTCTTCAAGGCGCTGGCGCTCATGGGCGTCGGGCTGGTCATCCTCACCGCCATGCCCTACATGAAGGGACGCACTCCCTTCGGCGGCGAGTTCTACGCATTGATGCTGGTCACCGCGCTGGCGATCAGCCTGGCCGTGTCCGCCAACAACCTGATCCTGATCTACGTGAGCTTCGAGTTCCTGTCCATCACGAGCTACGTGCTGGCCGGCTACTTCCGGGAGGATCGCAAGTCGGGTGAGGCGGCGCTGAAGTACTTCCTCTACGGCGCAACGGCCTCCGCGGTGATGCTGTACGGCATGTCGCTCATCTACGGCGCCACCGGCACGACGGATCTTGCGCAAATCTCGGCGGCGCTGCGGACGCGCGACCAGGCAGACCTCGTCTGGCTGATGGTTCCTGCCATCATCATGCTGCTGGCCGGCTTCGGCTTCAAGGCGAGCCTCGTGCCGTTCCACCAGTGGGCGCCGGACACCTACGAGGGCGCGCCGACCCCGGTCACCGCGTTCCTGTCCACCGCATCCAAGGCGACTGGTTTCGCGATCCTGATGCGCGTCTTCATCACCGCGTTCGGCGGCGTTGCTTCTATCCCCTGGGCGCCGGTGTTGATCGTCATCGCGGTCATCACCATGTCCCTCGGCAATCTCGTCGCGCTGCGGCAGACCAACGTCAAGCGGCTGCTCGCCTACTCTTCCATTGCGCAGGCCGGCTACATCCTGATTGGCGTCGCAGCGGCCAGCGCGAATCCGGACCTGACGTTCAACGGCATCAACGGCGTGCTCATCTACCTGCTCGCCTACCTCTTCACCAACCTTGGCGCGTTCGCCGTCGTGATCGCCATCGAGAACGAAACCGGCAAGGTGGAGATCAAGGACTACGCGGGCCTGATCTACCGGGCGCCGCTGTTGGCGGGCGCGCTCGTCATCTTCTTGCTGTCGCTCGCAGGCATCCCGCCAACGGGCGGCTTCCTGGGCAAATTCTTCGTCTTTGGCGCGGCGGTGCAGAGCCAGATGTGGGTGCTGCTGGCGATTGCGGCGATCAATACGGTCGTCGCCGCGTTCTACTACTTGAACATCGCCCGCTATATGTTCTTCACCCCGCGCGATGAGGCCGCGGCGCGCGTGCGGGTGTCGCCCGCCTTCGCCGTGACGGTCGGCATTACCGCGGTCGTCACGGTCCTGCTGGGGCTGGCCCCGCAGCCGCTCATCGAGTGGGCGTCGGCTTCCGCGAGCTCGCTGCTCTCTGCGCTGCCCTGAGCCGAAGACACCATCGGTATGAAACTCGCGCAACTGATCGAGAATCTGCCCGGAGTCATCAGGATTTCGGGCAGCCTCGAAACTGATATTTCGTCGATCACGAGCGACTCGCGCCAGGTGACCCCTGGCGCTCTTTTTGTCGCGTATCGCGGCGTTGGCGTAGACGGGCACAAGGGCGCGGGGCGCGGTCGCGCTCGTCGTGGAGGAAAAACCTGACGAGGAGACGGCTTTCGTCGTGGTGGGCGATGGCCGCGCGGCGCTCGCCCACCTCCATGCGGCCTGGTTCGGCCACCCGAGCCGCAGCATGACGGTCGTCGGGGTGACGGGCACGGACGGCAAGACCACGACCTCGAATCTCATCTTCAGCGTCTTGAAGGCGGCCGGCGCGCGCGGGGGCATGATTACGACGGTCAACGCGGTGATCGGGAACGAGTCGTATGACACCGGCTTGCACACGACCACGCCCGATGCGGTCGACGTCCAGCGCTATCTCGCGCAGATGCGCGAGGCGGGGACCGAGATCGCGGTGCTGGAGACCACGTCGCACGGCCTGGCGCAGCACCGCGTGACGGGAATCGAGTTTGACGTCGCTGTCGTCACCAATATCACGCACGAGCACCTGGAC
>JALOOB010000183.1 GCA_025454635.1 Anaerolineae bacterium | reverse complement strand
AACGGCTGGACGCACGCCTGGGCCGACCTGACGCCGTGGGCGGGCAAGCAGGCAGTCGTTTCGATCGAGCTCCGGCTGCAGAACAACACCGAACCGCTCGCCGCGTTCTTCGACGAGATCTCCGTCGCGCCCTGGCGCACCCCGCGCATCACCTCCGTCGACGCGCCCGACGCTCTCCCCGGCGTCATCACCGTCCACGGCGACAACTTCGAGCAGGGCGCGGTCGTCAGCGTGGCAGACACTCCGCTCCCGACCACGTTCGTCGACGCGCAAACCCTCACCGCAGAGGCCGGCAAGAACACGCCGGTCGGCCCGCGCATCCTGTGGGTCGCGAATCCGGGCGGTCAGCGCGCCGGCGCCGAAATCAACCTTGGCGCGCCGCTCTTCCTGCCCTTCGTCTCGATGGACAACTAACTGAGTCAGGCGGGGACCGGTTTCGGCGGGAGCCGGTCTCCGCCCCATTCTCTGGGAGTGGAGGTCCTGTGTCAAAGCCGACAAGTCTCCTGCTAACCCTGTGCTGCATCCTTGCGCTCGCGCTGCCCGCGGCCGTGTCTGCTGACTCCGCACCTCCCGCGCCCCCCGTCCGGCGCCCGTCCTATGCGCCGGGCAGCCCTGGCCTGCTCCCCATCGCGCCCGGCGCTGCGGCTGCGTCTCCCCTTGACCTTCCGCCGCCTTTCCCCCTCGACAAGAGCGTTTTCAACTGGTCGCGCCTCGCGTTCGAGTCTCACCGCGACGGCAATTGGGAAATCTACTCCATGCGCCCCGACGGGACCGACGTCCGCCGGCTGACCAAAACGCCCGCCACTGAGGCGCGCCCGCGCCAGTCCCGCGCGGACGGCCGCGTCACATTTATCTCGGACCGCGCCGGCAACTTCGACATCTTCACCGTCTCGGCGGACGGGAGCAATCTGCGCCAACTCACCGCCGACCCCGCCGAGGACAACTACCCGAGTTGGTCGCCCGACGGCAAGCGCATCGCGTTCGCCTCGAACCGCAGCGGTTCGTGGGACCTCTACGTCATGAACGCCGACGGCAGCGGGGTGACCCAGTTCGTGGGCGGCCCCGACATTGACTTCGCGCCCTCCTGGTCGCCCGACGGCCGCACCATCGCCTTCGTGCGCGTCTCGCAGGGCGACCTCGGGCGCATCTGGCTCGCCAACCCCGACGGGACCAACGCGCGCCCCCTCTCCATTGACCTCCGCTGGCCCGCCAATCCCGTCTGGTCACCGGACGGTAAGTGGATCGCCTTCGAGCACGACTACAACCGCAACGGCAACTACGACATTGGCAGAATGCGCGCCGACGGCTCAGACCCGTTCTTCGAGGCCGTGCGCACCGCGCCCGACCTGCTGACCGACATCTTTCTCGGCGGCTACTCGCCCGACAACCGCTTGTTCGCCTTCTCGGTCGTCAAATACGTGGTCATCGACGATGAGCTTTACATCGCGTCCGCGGAAATGGCGTATATGCGCCACGACGGCAACTACTTCGACAGACCCGAGTTCTTCCCCGGCTCCGGCATTGACCTGCTGCCCGACTGGCAGCGCTCCGACTTCACCGCCCCGCGCACGCGCATGAACACGCCCCCTGCGTTCGCGTCCCGCTGGACCGGCGCGCGGCTGGAGTGGAGCGGTTCGGATTCCGGCGGCTCAGGGATAGTCGGCTACCAGTTGGAATACCGCCGCGCCGCCGGCCCGTGGCAGCCGGCCCACTATCAGATGCTGACCGACACCTGGACGACCGTCGGAATGGAGCCCGGCGAAACCTGGTTCCGCGTCCGCGCCATTGACGCGGCCGGCAACGTGGAGCTGTGGCCGGCGAGCGCGGCCGGCGACGGCAAAACGATCTTCTACAACGAACGCGTCACCGGCGCCCTGTTCGATAACCGCCACACGCCCATCCCCGGCGTGCGCGTCGGCGGAGCGGTTGTGCCGGAGGGGCCTTTCATCACCGGTCGTGATGGCAGCTACGACATCTACGCCTACGACAGCCTTGCTCCGTTGACGTTCGCGCACCCTGGCTATGGCGTGCTGCCCGCGTTCGAGTTTACGCCCGCCAATGGCCGCATCGATGCCGCGCTGCCGCCGCTTGATAACGCGGTGACCAACGGGGACTTCGAGCAGGGCCTGACCGGTTGGACCGCGCGCCTTGCGGGCGAAGCGGACCTGACGCACCCGCATTCAGGCCAGAGCGGCCTCGCGCTCATTGCGACGGATCAGCAAACCACGGTTTCCGTCGCGCAGTCGGTCACCGTTCCCCCCGCAGACGTCCGCCCCACCCTCTCCTTCTTCATGTTTCGCGATAACAGCGAGCCGCCCGCCGAGCTTCTTAGCGCAAAGGTGAAGGCGGGCGCGGCCGAGGCCGTCCTCCTCCCGCTCAACCTGGTCGACCCGCCCTCGTGGGGCTGGACGCACGCCTGGGCGGACCTGACCCCATGGGCCGGCAAGACGGTGGAGATCATCCTGGAGTGGAAGCAGGAAGCCGCCGGGAGTTGGGATATATTTTACCTCGATGACGTCTCCGTCGGCGGATGGCGCACGCCTCGCATCACGAAGGTCGAGCGGCCGGAAGGACTGTCGGGGGTGATGACCGTGCGCGGCGAGAACTTCGAGCCGGGCGCGGTCGTCGCGTTGGACGAACTCGCCCTCGCCACAACCTTCGTCGACGCGCAGACGCTGACCGCCGTCGTGCCTACCGGCGCGCCGGTGGGGGTGCGCGCCGTGTGGGTGGAGAATCCCGGCGGGCAGCAGGCGCTATCGGAGGTTCGTCTCGGCCTGCCCATCTTCGCGCCCGCCGTGGAGTGGAGCGATTAAACGCTACCTGATAGAGAGTGCAGGGTGTGGAGGCGTCCCTCGACTCCGGCCCCATAGGGGCCTTCGCTCAGGATGCCTCCGCCACCTTTTCGAGCGGCGCATCCTGAGCGGAGCGAGCGCCAACGCAGTTGGCCGAGCGCAGTCGAAGGAGCGCCACTAACAGTTGCGCTGTGGTTGTACTTAAACTAAACGCGGCGCGAAATCGCCGACGAACCTTCGACGTCTTTGCTTTGCGATTTCATGGGGCAATCTGTTCAGAACGCAGATGACGCAAGTAGACCGGATCAAGCTAATCCTTCCCCATCTGCGTCGGCCGCAGGCCGGTATCTGCGTTGAATTAACTCCCTGATCGTCTCGATCGAATCCGCTTCCTCGATCCGCTTATCCCGTCTCCAGCGCAGGATGCGCGGGAAGCGGACTGCCACGCCGCTCTTGTGCCGGCTGGACGCCTGGATGCCCTCAAATCCCAGCTCGAACACCAGCTCCGGCGTCACGCTGCGCACCGGCCCGAAGCGCTCGCGCGTGTTGGCGCGCACGAACCGGTCCACCTCGCGTATCTCAGCGTCCGTCAGCCCGGAATAGGCCTTCGCAAACGGAACCAGCTCGTCCCCGTCCCACACCGCGAAGGTGTAATCGGTGTACAGGTTCGCGCGCTTGCCGCTGCCCCGCTGCGCATAGATCAGCACCGCGTCGATCGAGTACGGCTCGATCTTCCACTTCCACCAATCTCCCCGCCGCCGCCCCACGCCGTAAGCCGAGTCCTTTCGCTTGAGCATGAACCCCTCGACCGCACGCTCGCGGCTCTCGCGGCGGCGCTCGGCCAGCGCATCCCAGCTTCCGGCCTCCACGATCTCCGAGATAAGCAGCGCGGGGTGATCGACCTCCGCGACGACGCGCTCCAGTTGCGCCCGCCGCTCGGTCAGCGGCCGCGGCCGCCAGTCCTCCCCGCCCCATTCCAGCAGGTCATACGCCAGCAGCACGACCGGCACGTCCGCGAGGATCTTCTTGCCCAGCTCCTTCCGCCCGATTCTGCGCTGCAAGTCCGCGAACGGCTGCACCCGCCCCTCACGCCACGGCAGCAGTTCGCCGTCCAGCGCCGCGCCATCCGGCAGCGCGGCCGCGGCGGCCGTCACCTCCGGGTACCGGTCCGTCACCAGCTCTTCCCCGCGCGACCAGATAAACACTTGTCCCCCGCGCTTTATGAGCTGGGAGCGGATGCCGTCCCATTTCCACTCGGCCTGCCACGCCTCCACCGATCCCAGCGTCGCCGGCTCTTCCTCCAGCGGATGCGCCAGGAAGAACGGATACGGCCGGCTCACGTCCGCGTCCGCGTGCTCCGTCGCGACAAGGGCCAGGTAGAACTCCGGCGTCGGCTCCCACGTCCCCATCAGCCGGTGGCTGATGGTTTGCTCGTCCACCCCGCTCACCTGGCTCAGGCTGCGCACCAGCAGCAATTGCGACACGCCTACCCGGAACGCGCCGGTGATGAGCTTGTTGAAGACGTAGCGCTGCGCCTCGCTCAATTCGTCCCATGCGGAGAGGATCGCCGCGCGCTGCTCCGCCTCGGAAAGCTCGCGCACTGCCAGAACACGCCGCTCGATCCAGTACCGCAGCGGCTGCTCCGCGCTGCGCCCGCCGTCGGGCAGCAGCAGCGATGCGGCCTCCGCAGAGTCACCCACCGCCGCATAGGACTCCACGAGCAGCCATTCAGGGATGCCGGCCCGCTCCGCCGCAAGCGTCCGCAGGAGGTGCGACGGCAGCAGCCGCTTCGGCCGCCGTCCGCTGAGAAAGAACACGGCCCACGCCGCATCGCCCGGCTCGACCGCCGCAAAGTAAGCCGCCATCGCGGCCACCTTCTCGCTCGTCTTCGTCGTCGCGTCCAGCGCCAGGTACAGGTCGGTGAATCGCCTCATGCCGAAATAATAAAAGACCCGACGGGTTTCGAGAAACCCGCCGGGTCGGTTGGAGAGCCGCAAAGGACTCAGAGGAGCCGGAGGAATCCTCTGTCTCCTCCGCGCCCTCTGTGGCTCGACCGCTACGCGCTTACCGGACGCACAACTGCTGCCCGCGATAGATCACGTCCGCGTTGCGGATGCCGTTGGCGCTGATCAGGCTGCCCATCGACACACCGTACTTGCCCGCGATCTTGGCGAGGGTGTCGCCCGCGACCACAGTGTGATACGTGGAGCACGCGCCGCCCGCAGCGACCGGCGCGCTACCCACAGCCGCGCCCGGGAGCGGCGGGTCCTGGACGTTGGTGAAGTCCACCTTCACGCCAGTGTAGTCCGCCGGGACCGGGTACGGGAACTTCACCGTCACGCACTTCGGCGTCACGTGAATCCAGTGATCGCGGTCCGCTTCGCAAACCTCGATGGTCGCGCCGGGGAAGCCCATCTCCGCGAGCTTCAGCTGCTCAGCAGTGAACTCGTAAGCGCCGAGCGCATCGGTCACCGTCGTGGTCATCACGTCGGTGCCAACCAGCTTGGCGGTGATCTCCCAGCCGGCCAGGCCCACGAGCGTGCCCTTGTACGGCTTCTCCCACGCCTTGAACCACTTGTGGCCGTAGATGCGGAGTTGGCCGATCAGTTCCTCGTTCTCGACGGTGACCTCGACCTGCTCGCAATCCATCAGCACGACGGTCGCCGGGTTCGGGGTCAGGATCTTCCATCCGGACGGCACGGTCTCAGTGACCTTGTAGACGCCGGGGCGGAGGCCGTCGAAGACGGCGCGGCCGTCGCCCATCGTGACCTTAGTGATGGACGGAGCCGTCTTGTCCGCGCGGCTCACCGTGAACTTAAAGCCCGCGAGCGTGCCGAGGGCCTCTTGCTCGCCGTTCGCATCATGCCCGTAGCCAACCTTCGTCACCGTGATCTGCGGATGGCAGGCCGGCTCGCGGTTCTTGAACACGATCGGGTTGACTGCGCCGCCGTTCGCGTATTGGTCCACAACGCGCGTAACAGTGGGCGGTGTCACAGGCGTCCAGCCCGACTTGACCGTTTCGGCCACCGTCCAGGTGCCCGGGGTCAGAGTCAGGAGGGTCTGCCCGCCAGTCACGGTCGCGGTGACGACCCGCGCGAACGGGTCCTTCACCGGCGTCGCAGTGATGTTCCACCCCTCGCCGGCGACAACCGTGCCGTCCAGCCGCTCTTCCCACTTCAAGACGGGGATGGTGACCAGCCGCCGGATCTTGAAGACGATGCGGTAGCAGGCAGTGCTCGCCTTGAACTCGGTGAAGCCGGTGTCAGCGACGCCGCCAATGCGAATTTCGGGCACGATGCCGTCCCAGCCTTCGGGCAGTGAACTTGAAGTAGCCGTCCTTGCCCACCGGCGCGGTGGCAACCACCTGGCCCGGCGCGCGGTTCGCGGGGTTCTCGCCCAGGATCGCCTCGACGACGAGGGGCGGGTTCGTCTTGGTGCCGTCGACGGGCTGCTCGCGGTGGTTAATCACGTAACCATCGACGCAGACCTCGCCCTTCTCCTGTTCGGGTCCCGCACCGCCGGCGACAGGACCGTCGGCAAATGCGACGCTGCCCACGAGCAACATCATGAGCAGTGCGCTGGCCAATGCCAGCAAGAAGATGCGATGCTTTGCCATTTATCCCTCCTCTAACCATCAACAACTGATCGGTGAGCATAGCAGGCCATCGATGAACGCCGGGGCGCCAACCCCCAATTCAGCCGGGCAACCTCCTGCCAGCAGTTTGCTGTAATGCCTTGCGGCACAGGATACCGAAGAAGGCAACGCTCGCGCGTGCCGTTGGAACAGCGACGGGACGCGCGAGCGGAATGGCAAGCGGCGATTACTTCAGCTTAAGGGATGCAGAGCCGCTGCCCCACGTAAATCAGGTTGACATTGCGCAGGTTGTTGCGCTGGGCAATCGCCTGCACGGTCGATCCGTACTTCGCCGCGATCTTCGAAAGCGTGTCGCCGCCCTGCACGACATACCAGGTGCAAGTTCCGCCCGCCGGCGGTTTCGCGCCGCCGCCCTTGCACGGAACAACCAGCCGTTGTCCCAGCAGCAGAATGTTCGGGTTGCGGATGCCGTTCGCGGCCGCCAGTTCCGCCTCCGTGGCGCCATGCGCCGCCGCAATCGCTGCCAGCGTGTCGCCCGCCTGCACCACGTAGTAGCACTCCAGCTGGATCGGCGGCACAACCCCGATTGGCGGCTTCACGATAACGCCACCCCCGCCCGTGGTCCCGCAAGCGACCAGCTTGATCGCGTCCAGGTTGACGTTCAGCTCACGCTGTGCGGTGCCCCACTTCTTCCATGCGCGGAAGGCGATCACCACGTTGCTCGACGGAGCGGCGAACCGGGCGCTGAAGGACGACATGCTTCCGGGCGCCGTCCTCACGTAGATCGTGTCCCACGGCAACTCAGTCCAGTTCGTGATGTCGGCCTCGCTCGGGTCCGCGTCCGCCGCCGCATAGCCCCACTGCACCCGGTAGCGGAACTTGTCCTCGTTCGGATGCGCGGATTCCTCGCGGATCATGCCCCACGCCGAAACCTCGTACGTTGCGCCTGCCGTCAGCCCGCCCACGGTCTGCCGGATGCCGGCGAATCGGTCAGGCTCTGAAGCGGCCAGGCCCCAGGTGTTGATCTCAATCAACTGCCCGTGCGCACCGTCCTTGATAACCGGTGTCCACATCTCGTCGTAGAAGCCATACGCTGCCGAGCCGCCGTTGTTGAAGCTCGCCCAGCCATTCCCGACGCCGTTCGTGAACCCGCTCTCAAAATCGCCGTTTGGCAGCAGGGTGCCTCCGCCGCACTGTAGCGGCGCGGGCGGCAAGACTTGCGGCTCCGGCTGAGACGGGCCGGGCGGGAGCACTTGCGGGCCAGGCTGGCTCGGATGCGCCGGGCCGGGCAGCACGACGACGGGGTTCGCGGGCTGCACCGGGTGCTGCACGACCTGCCCCGTCAGGCTGACCGCGTCGATGTTAACGTCCAGCTCCCGGTACGGCGTGCCCCACTTCTTCCACGCCCGGATGAACAGCGTAATATGGCTGTTCGGCGCCACGAAGCTCGTGGAGAAGCTCTGCAGACCGGTCGGGTTCAAGCGGTCGTCAATCTTGTCCCACGGCAGCTCGACCCAGTTCGTGACCTTCGTCCAGTCCGTCGAGCCGTCGGTCGTGTAGCCCCACTGCACCCGATAGCGGAACTTCTCCTCGAACGGGTCCGGCTGGTGCTCACGCATGCCGCCCTGCATCTTAAGCGTGTACGTCGCGCCCCGGGTCAGCGCCACCGACTGGTAGATGCCGGCAAAGCGGTCCGGTTCGGACGCCGCGTACTGCTTCGTGTTGATCTCGATGAGTTGGCTGTGCAGCCCGTTCGCAACCACGGGCGCCCACTGGTCATCGTAGAACCCGTATGCCGCGCTGCCGCCGTTGGTGAAGCAGCCCCAATTCGCGCCCACCATGCCGCAGCCCGGAATCATCACGAAGCCGCTTTCGAAATCGCCATTCTGGATTACATCCATCGTGGCTACTGCCAGACCGGTCGCGCTCCCAAGCGTCAGACTGGCCAGAACGGCCAGCGCCAGGGCCAGCGACATCAGGCGCCGGGGATTCTTGAGGAACTGCATTCGACCCTCCTTCACAACCGAAACGCCAGGCACAACCGCGGCAGCTTTCGGATTGGGCGCTGCCTGTACCCGGTCGCGGGCAGACTCACAAGCCAAGGGACAACCCAACGCGCATTGTAGCACATGCTACGCGCGAACGCAATAGGGCTGTTCTTCCAATTCAATCACAATAACGCGCGCGACGCAACGTCTGTCAAGATTTGTGAGCGCGCTCATGGTTTGCTGCGTGGCTAGACGCTCTGCCCACCCCGGATGCCCAGGTCAGGACGTTCCCCTATTGCGGTCTCCAGGTCAGCCAAAGCTCGCTCAGCGTAGGCCGCATAGCGGCGGCGCTTCTCGCGCACCGGCGGGTCCAACTCCGGCAGCAGCCCGAAGTTGGCCTTCATGGGCTGGAAACTGGCCGCGTCCGCCTCGGTGATATAACGCAGCAGCGCTCCCAGCATGGTCGACGGCGGCAGCCGCCACGGCGCGCGGCCCGTCAGCGCGGCCCACGCATTGATGCCCGCCACCAGCCCGCCCGCGGCAGAACCGACATATCCCTCCGTGCCGGTGATCTGGCCGGCAAAGAAGAGATCGTCCCGCCGGTCAGCGCCCTGCCATTGCAGCGTCGGCCGCAGCAGTCGCGGGCTGTTCAGGAAGGTGTTGCGGTGCATCTGCCCGAACCGGACGAACTCGGCGTTCGCCAGCCCGGGGATCATGCGCAACACCCGCTCCTGATCGCCCCACTTGATGTTCGTCTGGAAACCGACCAGGTTGTAAAGGGTGCCCGCCGCATTGTCCTGGCGCAGTTGAACGGCCGCATAAGGTCGGCGGCCGGTGCGCGGGTCCCGCAATCCCACAGGCCGCATAGGCCCGAAGGCCAGGGCCATGGGATCTCGCGCCGCCAACACTTCGATGGGTAAGCACCCCTCGAAGTAGCGACGCGCCTCGTCGTCAGCTTCAAGCTCGCGGAGCGACAGCTTCTCCGCGTCGTTGACCGCCTGCATGAAGGCGAAATATTCATCCTTCGTGAGCGGGCAGTTAATGTAGTCGCCCCCGGACTCGGTCGCCTCGGCTGCCGCGGCGCGCGGCGCCGACTTGTCGTAGCGGCTCTGCCGGAACGCGATGCTCATGTCCACCGACTCGACGGTCACGATCGGCGCCATTGCGTCGAAGAAGTAGAGCGTCTCGTCGCCGGCCAGCTTCTGGATTTCCTCCGCGAGCGCCGGCCCGGTCAATGGACCCGTCGCAACGACGACGATCTTGCCCTGGGGCAGCGCCGTCACCTCTTCCCGCCGCACCTCGATGTTCGGGTGCGCCGTGACCGCATCCGTCACGGCCTGCGAAAACGCGTCCCGATCCACCGCCAGCGCGCCGCCTGCGGGCACCGCATGCTCGTCCGCGCACCGGATGACCAGCGATCCCAGCCGCCGCATCTCGTTCTTTAGGACGCCCAGCGCCCGGTCCGGCAGGTTCGACCCCAGGCTGTTCGAGCACACCAGCTCGGCCATTCGGTCCGACTCGTGCGCCGCGGTCATCCGCGCCGGTCGCATCTCGTACAGGAGCACACGCGCGCCGCGCTCGGCCGCCTGCCATGCCGCTTCCGATCCGGCCAGGCCAGCGCCGATAACGATCACATCATGCTCGACAATCGCCATTCTTAGCTCGCACCTTGCGCCGCGCGCTTCTGCGTATCTAAACGAAAGTTGTCGCAGTTTTCCTGCGGTCTTGCTAAGAATGACGCCACCGGGGCGGAAAAGTAACGGATATATCTGGTTGTCAAGAAAAACTTCGGTTTCTTTAATAGCGCAGTTTCCTGTTGCGGCGATTATACAGCCTCTTGAGGAAAAAGCAAATACGTATTTTTTGCGAACCTTGACACGCGCGCCTCGCGGCGTTATCCTTCGCTTCGTTCACCCGCTCACAGGAGAGAGTTGAAAGAGATGCGCACTGTCGACATCATTACCAAGAAGCGCGACGGCGGCGAGTTGACTCGCGCCGAGCTCGACGCGTTCATCCAGGGCTACGTCAGGGGCGACGTGCCTGACTACCAGGCGGCGGCCTGGGCCATGGCCGTCTACTTCCGCGGCATGACCCACGGGGAGACCGCCGCACTCACTGAGGCAATGGCCTTCTCGGGCGAAACGCTCGACCTGCACGACACGCTGCCGTTCATCGTCGACAAGCACTCGTCGGGCGGTGTGGGCGACAAGACCACGCTCGTCGTCGGCGCAATCGTCGCCACGCTCGGCGTGCCGGTCGGCAAGATGTCAGGCCGGGGGCTCTCGTTCTCCGGCGGCACGCTCGACAAGCTCGAATCCATCCCCGGCTTCTCCACTCGCCTGGGCCTCGCGCAGTTCAAGCGCCAGCTTAAGGAGGTCGGCCTCGTCGTGGCCGGCCAGACGCAGGACCTCGCGCCCGCGGACGGCAAGCTCTACGCCCTGCGCGACGTGACAGGCACCGTGCCGTCCCTCCCCCTGATCGCCTCGTCGATCATGTCAAAGAAGATCGCGGCCGGCGCGGACGCCATCGTGCTCGACGTCAAGGTGGGCCAGGGCGCGTTCATGGAGACGGTGCCCGCCGCGGTGGAGTTGGCCGAATTGATGGTTGCCATCGGGCAGCGCCTCGGCCGCAAGATGACTGCGCTGATCGGCGACATGAGCCAGCCGCTCGGCCTCGCGGTCGGCAACGCCCTGGAGGTCAGGGAAGCGGTCGCCACGCTGCAGGGCCGCGGACCGGCGGACTTTCGCGAGCATTGCATCGACGTCTCGCGCGAGATGCTCCTGATCTCCGGCCAGGCGCACACACCCGAAGCGGCAGAGGCCGCTGCCCGGCGCGCATTGGAAGACGGCTCGGCCTGGGCGAAGTTCCGGGCGTTTGTCACGGCGCAGGGCGGCGACGTGACTTGCGTGGATGATCCGGACAGGTTGCCCGCAGCCCCCCTCGTCGCGCCGCTTGTCGCGCCGGTTGGCGGCTACATTGCGCAGGTGGACGCGCGCGAGGTTGGCTACACCGTCGTCGACCTGGGCGGCGGCCGAGCGCGCAAGGAGGACAGCGTCGACCCCGCGGTCGGCGTGGTGCTGGCCGAGTCGACAAAAGTGGGGCGCTACGTCAAGGCCGGCGATCCCCTGCTGTGGGTCCACGCCCGCGCCGAGGACGCGCTGGCCGCCGCAGTCAGCCGGCTCGCGCGCGCCATCCAAATCGCGCCGGACGAGGTCGACGCGCCGCCGCTGGTCCACCAGGTGATCCGGCAGGCGCAAACGACCGCCCGCTGACGATGCTGCAATCCAGCCGCCTCTGTTCCCTCTGTGCGCTCTGTGGCAAAGGCCAAGTTGTCACCGACGGAATCAGCAGGGTTGTGCTCAAACCGATGGCCATGGAGTAACGCCGATGCTGCCTGACGCTTTCCAAACAACCGATCCGCTCTGGTATAAGGATGCGGTTTTCTACGAGTGCTTCGTCCGCGGCTTTGCCGACTCGAACTGCGACGGCATCGGCGACCTCGCCGGCCTTACGTCAAAACTGGAGTACCTCCAGTGGCTCGGCGTCGACGCGCTCTGGCTGCTGCCCCTCTTCCCCTCGCCCCTGCGCGACGACGGCTACGACGTGTCAGACTTCATGTCGATCAATACCGACTACGGCGCCATCGAGGACCTGAAGTCGCTCCTGGACGAGGCGCATCGCCGCGGCCTCAAGGTCATCGTCGAGCTCATCCCGAATCACACCTCCGACGCGCACGAGTGGTTTCAGGCGTCCCGCGATCCCTCCCACCCGGAGCATGCGAAGTATCGCGACTGGTACGTCTGGAGCGACACGGACGACAAGTACAGGGAAACCCGCATCATCTTCATCGACTACGAGCCGTCCAACTGGACCTTCGCGCCCCTGCGCCGCCAGTACTACTGGCATCGCTTCTTCCACCACCAGCCTGACCTGAACTACGACAACCCCGAGGTGCAGCGCGCCATGCTCAAGGTCGTGCAGTTCTGGCTCGACCTCGGCGTGGACGCGTTCCGCGTCGACGCCACGCCTTACCTCATCGAGCGCGAGGGCACGAACTGCGAGAACCTGCCCGAGACGCACGCGTATCTAAAGCGGCTGCGCTCCTTCGTCGATGGCTACGCGCCCGGCACGATGCTTCTCTCAGAGGCGAACATGTGGCCCGAGGACGTCCGCCCCTACTTCGGCGGCGACCCCTCCGACCCGTCCGTCAGGGGCGACGAGTTCCACATGAACTTCCATTTCCCGGTCATGCCGCGCATCTTCATGGCGCTCGCCCGGCAGGACCGCACCGCGATCGACGAGATCCTCGCGCGCACGCCGCCGTTGCCCGAAGGGTGCCAGTGGGCGACCTTCCTGCGCTGCCACGACGAGTTGACGCTGGAGATGGTCACGGAGGAAGAACGCAAGGAGATGTGGCGCATTTACGCGCCCGAGCCGCGCATGAAATCCAACCTGGGCATCCGGCGCCGCCTCGCCACCCTGCTGGGCAACGACCGCGCGCGCATCGAGCTGGCGAACTCCATCCTCTTCAGCCTGCCGGGTTCGCCGGTCATCTGGTACGGCGACGAGATCGGCATGGGCGACAACATCTTCCTCGAAGACCGTCGCGGGCTGCGCACGCCCATGCAATGGGCCGACGTCAAGAGCGGCGGCTTCTCCGAGGCCGACCCCTCGCAGCTATACCTGCCCATCATCACGGACGAAACCTACGGCTACCACCGCGTCAACGTCGCCGCGCAGCGCGCCGACCCGGACTCGCTGCTTAACCGGATGCGTCGGATGCTCGCGGTCCGCAAGGCCAACCCCGCGTTTGGCCGCGGCCACTTCGAGATGCTCCATCCCGAGAACAAGGCCATCCTCGCCTGTCTGCGCGCTTACGGCGGTCACGCTCCTGTCGATCAACAACCTCTCGACCGAGCCGCAGTCGGCCGCGCTCGACCTCAGCCGCTTCGCCGGGATGGCGCCAGTCGACCTGTTCACGGGCGAGCGGGGGGAGCCGGTGAGCGAGGCCGCGTGGAGCGTCGAGTTGCCCGCCAGCGGGTACAGGTGGGTGAGGTTGGCCGCGTCTTAGGGGAAGACGCGCGTCGCCGCGCGTTTGGGCGCCTGCGCCGCCGGCGGCGCAGGCGCCCAAACTTCACCCACGCGCCGGTTACCCTGCCACCACCCTCACCGTCGCGATCTGATACGGCCGCAGC
>JALOOB010000182.1 GCA_025454635.1 Anaerolineae bacterium | reverse complement strand
ATGACTGAACCGAAGGAACAAGAACAAGCGACTGAGCAAGCCGCGCCGGAAGTGGCGCCGGTTGAGCCGGCTGTCCCCGAGGCGGCGCCCGTGCCGGCTGCGGAAGAAAAGGCGACCTGGGGTGTCGGGTTCCTCGTCATGGCCTTCAACGACGAGAAGGCCGGCGATCAGGCGCTCGATGCGATGAAGAAGGCCAAGAAGGAGAAGCAATTCTACTTCGAAGAGGCCGCGGTGATCCGGCAGGACGCGAACGGCAAGGTGCACTATCACGAGACCGGCGATATGGGAACGCGGAAGGGCGCGGGCATCGGCGCGCTCGTCGGTGGCGTGCTCAGCTTTCTCGGCGGCCCGATCGGTCTGGCGGTCGGCGCGGGACTAGGCGCGGCCGCGGGCGCGCTGGCGGCAAGCAAAGACAGCGGGTTCCGCAACGAAAGCCTTAATATGGTCGGCGTCGCGCTGAAGCCGAGCACCTCCGCGGTTGTGACGATCACGAGCCACGACTTTCTCAAGGCCGTGCAAAAGCAGGTGCCGGTGGAGCAGATTCGCGAGTCTGTTGCGAACCTGTCCGCCCACCTGGGCGACCGGCTGCGATGCAGGAGATCGCGGTCAATGATGAAAGCGCGGAGGTGGTCAGCGCAGTCATCACCAGCGACGCGATCGTCGCCGGCAGCGCAGTCGTCACGAACGATGCGGTGGGCTACGAGGTCGTTGCGGCGACCGCGGAGGGCGTTGCGTTCGAGACCGGCGTCGGCACGGCCGAAGGCGCGGTGATCCGGACAGGCGTGATCACGGACGAAGGCGCGGCGGTGGTGGATGCCGTGCTATTGCCCGAAGCCGCGACCGAGGACGCCAACAAGGTCGAGGCGGAGAAGGCGCCCGAGGCCGCGGCCGAGGAACCCCCGGCGGAGGCCGCCGCGTAAGCGCAGCGAGGCAAGAGCACCTCCACCGGCCCGCCATAAAACGGGCCGGTGGAGAATGGCAGCGCGCGTCGGAGAGACGCGGGAGATGGCGCGACGCGCCGAGCGCAGGAGTACCAGAAATGGCTGACAGCAAATCCGGTTCGGGGCCGGTGGGGCAGGCGCAGGGCTTGCTCGCCGAGCTGGTGAGGGCCACACGCAACCTGACCTACGCAAGCATCGGCATGGTGGGCGCGATCGGCGAGGAGGCCGAGGAGGTCTATCGACGCAGCGTCAAGCGGGGCGAGCGACGCGTGCGCAAAATCGAGGAGCGGTTGCCGCTGCCTGAGCGGCTGAGACGCGCGCCGGACGCGGTGAAAGAGGCAGGCGAAGCGACGGCAGAGGCGCAGCAGCTTCCCCAGGCGGCTTCCGACGAGTGGCGCGCCGTGCTCGACCGGCTCAACCTGGCCAGCCCGCAGGACGTCGAAACGTTGACCACCAGGCTCGCAGAGCTCGAAGCGAAGCTCGACGAGTTGACGAAGACCGCGTGACGGCATAGCAGAACAAACCTGGTCTCGCGGCCGAGACATTGACTTGCCGCGCGCGAGACTCGAAGGAAGCGCAACGTGACCACAGTCCCCGCTGAGAGACCGGGAGCCGATGCGGCCGGCCAGAAGGCCGGCTGGGCGGTGCTGGCGATGCTGGCGGCGGCGCAGTTCATCATGGTGCTCGACACGACCGTGATGAATGTGTCGATTTCGCAGGTAGCCGAGGACCTGAATACGACGGTCGTCGGGATGCAAACGGCCATTACAATGTACACGCTCGTCATGGCCGCGTTCATGCTGCTCGGCGGCAAGCTGGGCGACCGGTGGGGCGCGAAGCGCGCTTATGCGATAGGCTTACTCGTCTATGGCGCCGGCTCGCTTATCACTGCGCTTGCGCCCAGCCTCGGGGTGTTACTCGCCGGCTGGTCTTTCATCGAAGGCTTCGGCGCGATCCTGGTCATTCCGGCCATCGCGGCGCTGATCGCGGCGACCTATCAAGGCCGCCAACGCGCGATTGCTTACGGGGTGCTCGGCGGCATCAGCGGGGTTTCCGCGGCGCTCGGCCCGCTCATCGGCGGCTGGGTCACGGCGAACTTCACCTGGCGGCTGGTGTTCGCGGCCGAGACGGTGACCGTGCTGATCCTGATGCTCTTTCTGCGGGCTATCCCGGCGGGCGCCCGTCGCGAGGGCAAGCTCGACCTGCCGGGCGTGGTTTTGTCGGCCGCGGGCCTGGGACTGGCGGTTTTCGGCATCCTGAGGTCGAGCCAGTGGGGTTGGATCACGCCGAGTCCTGCGGCCCCGGTTACGCCTTTGGGCCTGTCACCGGTCTTCTGGCTGATTATTGCGGGCGCGGTCCTTCTCGGGCTGTTTGCCCAGCGTGAGGGCAGGGTCATCGAGGCCGGCCAGGAACCGCTGCTCGACACGCGGTTGCTGAAACTGCCCATGCTGCGGGCAGGCCTCACGACGCTGCTGAGCCAGCAGTTCATCATCATGAGCATCTTCTTCGTGTTGCCGCTCTACCTGCAGACGGTGTTGGGCTTCGATTCGCTGCAAACCGGCATCACGATCCTGCCGCTCTCGTTGAGCCTCTTCCTATTTGCGCTCATTGGCGCGTCGCTCACGGCGCGGATGTCGCCGCGGCGCATCGTGGAGATCGGCCTTGCCGCCATGATCAGCGGCACGGTCTTGCTGATCGCGTTCACCGGACCCGATTTGCGCAACCTGGGGTTTGCGCTCGCGCTGGCGCTCGTCGGCGCGGGGAACGGGCTGATGGTCTCCCAACTCGGCAACGTCATTATGTCGTCGGTGCCGCCCAGCCGGGGCAGCGAGGCCGGCGGCTTGCAGGGCACGGCGATGAATCTCGGCGCGTCCCTGGGCACTGCGCTGATCGGGTCGCTCCTGCTGGCCTCGCTCGTTCTCAACTTCCAGAAGGGCGTGCTTGCCAACGAGGCGCTCGCCGGCGTCAGCACTCAGCTTTCCGCGACGGCGGAAGCGAACGCGAATTTCGTGACCGTGGAGCAGGTGGGCGCCGCTGCCGAGGCGGCCGGGCTTTCGCCTGAGCAGGCGCAGGCGGCGGTGACTGAGTATGCGGAGGCGCAGATTGTGGCGCTGAAGGCCGCCTTTGCCGGGGTGCTGCTGGCTGCGCTGGTCGCGCTGTGGTACGTTCGCCACCTCCCGACGATCGCCGGCGCGAGCGCCGGCGCAGAATCCGCGGCCGCTGAAGCATCTGAGCCAGAGGCGGCGGTGACGAGTGAGGGCGACAGGACGGGCGAAACAGCGGTTTGACGTTTGCGCCGGCGCAAAAAACGCGGGTTTGTCCGAATGGCTTGCGGCCTCCTGGCTCTCGACCGCGCGACACTACACCTAGAATACATCCTAATGGACCTGTTGCCGGCCGCGCCTGCGACGTACACTGCCGAGAGTGGGGCCGAACGCAAAGCGTTATCTATCCCTGGCACTGTCGCTCGGGTCGTTGAAGCCGGGCGACGCGAGAGCAATTCATCTAGCCTTTGGAGGAAAAGAACCATGACAGCTGTTCCTGCATCCGCAACTGCAGTGCCCACCCGGCAGCGCCCCTGGTGGATGACCCTTATCCTCGGCATCGGCCTCTTCATCATCGGCGCGATCATGCTGTGGGCGCCGGCC
Source organism: Anaerolineae bacterium (assembly GCA_025454635.1). Classification (GTDB taxonomy): domain Bacteria; phylum Chloroflexota; class Anaerolineae; order CG2-30-64-16; family CG2-30-64-16; genus JALOOB01. The sequence continues at coordinate 4,264 of JALOOB010000182.1, read as the reverse complement.
AAGCAGGCCGCGAACACATATCTCCTGCTCGTGACCATGTTGGGCGTGTACTGGCTCATCTGGGGCATGATGGAACTGGTCTACATGTTCGTCGACCACACGGCATGGGGCTGGAAACTCTTTATGGGGATTGTCAGCATCCTTGCCGGCGCTTCCATTCTGATGTATCCTGTGGCGGCGGCCGTCATTCTGCCGCGCACCTTCGTGCTCATCCTTGGCATCTGGGCGCTCATGGAGGGGATCATGCTGCTCTTCCTGGCGTTCCGAGGCGGAGGCTTGGGCGCGGGCCTGCTCGGCGTCATCTCGATCGTCCTGGGCATCGTGCTCATGGGCGATTATCTCAGCATCGGCAGCGGCCTCGCCATGATCTGGGCCGGCTCAGTGATCGCTCTTGTGGGCGGCGCCATCATGGTGATCCAGGCGTTCCGAGCCAGGAGCGCGTGATACTGAACCCGCCGGAAACGCGGCGCGGCCCCACTGATCCGCTGATCTGCGATCATGCCGCGGCCGAGCGGGACACGAGGAGCGGCTTTGGCGAGCCGCTCCTCTCACTCAGATAGTCGAATGGCAGACGAGTCCGATAGGAGGGCATGATGGGAAGCATTACCGCGATCACTTTTGATGACATGGAGCAGGGTCCCCGGCTCCGCGACACGCTGAAGGATCTGGAGCACGAAGGACTGCTCTCGCTCGACGACGCGGCGGTCATCGTGCGCGATATGGACGGCAAGTTCAAGGTGCACGGGCAGGCGGACCGCGGCGTCAAGACGGGCGCGCTCGCGGGCGGCGCCATCGGCCTGCTTCTGGGTTCGATTTTCTTCCCCATCGGTGGGATTGTGCTGGGGGCGCTTGCGGGAGCCGGCGTCGGCGCCTCGTTCAGAGTCGGGATCGACAAGAAGTTTATCGAGAACGTGCAGGAGTCGATGCCGAACGGCAGCTCCGCGATCATCGTATATGCGCGGCAGGCCGATCCGAATGCCGTGCGCGCGGCGCTCGAGCCTTACCACGGCCATATCTTCCAGACCACGCTTGAATCGGACGCGGAGGACACGCTGCGCCGGCAGCTCGATAAGTAGCCGGCCGCCGCCGTCGATACTCTTCGTAGGCCCCGCAGTGCGGGGCCTACGCTTTTTATACGCCTTCAATGCACCCTTATGGACCTTCCCTTATACGCCCGCGCGACTTATTCTTGAAGCAGGGAAGAGCGAGCGGAATTCTGCTCGCGTCGGCGCCTCACCTGCCCGCTGCCGGGACTGCGCGCAGGTGAAGGCGCCGGTTCCTTCTGTCCGCGCCAGCTTTCGCTTCCCAGTAACCTATGCGCCGCACGGCGCCCCACGCGGAGAACCCCATGAGTGACAACCACCAACTCTCGCTTGAGGGCCACGACAGGGTGTTGATCCTGGCCGCGCATCCTGACGATGAGACACTCGGGACTGGGGGCGTCATCCAGAAGGCGCTCGCGCTGCGCTTGCCCGTCCGGCTGGTCTACCTGACACATGGCGACAATGCGGAGACGGCCTTCATTGTCTACCGGCGCCGGCTGTCGGTGGGACAGCAGGCGCAGCAGATGGGCATGGTGCGCAGCGGCGAAGCCCTGCACGCCGCGGCCGAACTGGGCCTGGACCCCGCGGACGTCACCTTCCTCGGATATCCGGACTTCCGCACGCTTGTCATGTGGACGCAGCATTGGGGTGGCGCGGCGCCGTGCATGAGCATGTTCACACGCACCGATAAGGTGCCGTATCCCAACGCCATGCGGCCCGGCGCGCCTTATCGCGCGGACGAAATCCTTGCCGATATCGAGCATGTCCTGCGCGAGTTCAAGCCCACGAAGGTCTTTGTCTCGCATCCGGCCGACCATAACCCCGACCACCTGTCGCTATACCTGTTCACGCGCGTCGCACTGTGGAATCTCCAAGCCGAGTTGCAACCGGCCCTGTTTCCGGTTCTGACGCATCATCCTGCCTGGCCCACGCCCGCGGGGTTCAATCCGCAGCTGCCGCTGGATCCGCCTGAACGCCTGGAGAAAGATGCGACGTGGTGGAAGAGCCCGCTGTCTGCCGAGGAAATTGAACGCAAGCTATCGGCTTTGCGCAAGCACGAGACGCAGTGCCGGATGAGCGCGTCCTATCTGGAGTCGTTTGTGAGGTCAAACGAACTGTTCGGAGACCTGGCAGAACGCGTGCTGCCTCTCGGCGGACAGGCTGCGACCGCCGCCCCTCAGACGGTCGCAGCCGCCGAAATGGCGGACCAATTGACGAACGCCGAGCGCGCCAAGTGGGTGGGCGTCGAACAGAGATCGCTGTGGCAGGAGGGCGATTGCGTCGCAATCTCCGTGCGCTTCTCGCGGCCGCTGGCCGGCGAGAGTGTCGGCGCGGCCATTTATCTCTTCGGCTACCGCCATGACCGGCCTTTCAACCAGATGCCCAAGGTGCAGGTGCGTCTCTCCCAAAGCGGTTACTCGGTGCTCGACCAGGACCGCCGTCTGCCCGCATCCGCGGTCGAACTGCAACGGGGCAACAAAGGCTTCCTGTTGCGCGTCCCACTCCGAACGCTGGGTGATCCGCAGCGCATCATGGGGAGCGCGCGCACCTATGCCCGCAGGGTGCCGCTGGATTGGATCGCGTGGCGAGTGGTGGCGGTTAACGCGGGTCACTAAAGTCACAGGAAACTTAGCTGGATATACTCGCGGGCCGGCCTGCGCCCCGCCTGCGTAATGCCGGTCCTACGCCGCAGCAGACCTCGTCCAGCTCACCTTCGCGCTGCGCTTCAGGGCCTTAGACCCGCCTGAAGCGCAGCCTCTACGTCCAACTCTCCGGGCATCAGGAGCGAAGCAATGATCAGAAGAGCTTCCCCCCCTCGCGTGGCCTGGGCTGCCTTCGTCCTCGCGATGGGCCTCACGGCGCTTGCCTTGGCGATAGCGTTAAGCGCGACGGAACAGGCCTCCGCCGGCAACGCCGCGCAGGCGGCCTCGCCGACTGCTACGCCGGAAACTGGGCAGACGGGTGATCCCGCAACCGACCCGACAACCGCAACCCTGAAGCTGCAAGCCGGCTACATCATGGACCCTTACCTGATTCCGGTGATCGGCAAGACCGAAATACCGGCCTCGCAGGTGGCGCAAGGCTGCAACGGGTTCGTCGCGCGGGAACCGAGCGCCGTCGTGAATTGGTCCGGCACCGCGCCACGCCTGAACTTCTTCGTCTACGGCGATGGCGACGCGGTCCTGGCCGTGCAGAAGCCGGATGGCAGCTTTGTCTGCAACGATGACGCGGGGGCGCGCACCGTCGATCCGCTCGTCAGCATCGCCAACCCGGCAGCCGGTGCGTACAAGATTCACGCAGGCGCGGCCCGCGATGATGAACCGGCCCTCGGCTTCCTGGCGATCACACAAGCTGAAATGGACGACGAGCGACTTGCCGGCTTGGACCTCTCGCCGATGCTGCGGCGCCGCGCGCGGCCGCGGCCCGTTGAGTTGGCGCAGCTGGAGCCGGGATCCCTGTTCACCGAGCGCGCGGCCATTTTCGGCTCCAGCGAGCTGAAGACAGGCTTCCGGCCGGTGGAGGTTTTCGCCGCGGGCGGCGGGGAGATTGCGGCGGTTCGAGTCGAAGACCGCAAGCTGACCTGCGCGGGCTTCATCAACGCGGTACCCAGCTACAGCTTCACCTGGTCGGGCGCATCACAGCCACTGCGGCTCTTCTTCGAGGGTCAGAAAGACACCACGCTCGCCGTGGTGCTCCCGGGGCAGGAAGAGGGCCAGCGCCGGATCGTCTGCGGCATGAACTCGGCTTCCGATAACCTGAACCCGTCGGTCGACATTGCGGCGCCGGCCGCGGGAAAATACCTCGTGTACGTGGCGCCCATGGAGCCGAACACGGTTGCCGCCGGGCGGCTGACGATCACCGGCGATTTGAAGGACGTCCCGGCGGGGTTGCCGGCGGCGGCGCAATAAGGAGGCCTTCGATGCGACGCTCATACCGAATCGCGACTATCGCGCTGCTTGCCGTGCTTCTGGTCTCCTTTACGTTGACGGCCGTCTCCGCGCAGAGCGTTCCGGTTGTGACCTATGTTACGCAGCCGGGCGACACGCTTTCCAAGATCGCAAGCAAGTATTGCACCAGTTGGGAAGAGGTCTATCAGCTCAACGCGGGAGTGATCGGCCCGAACCCGGACGCGCTGAAGCCGGGCATGGTGCTGTATGTCCCCAACCGGTGCGGGTCGTCAACGACCGGAGTATACGACCGGGGCCCAAGCATGTACGCCA
>JALOOB010000181.1 GCA_025454635.1 Anaerolineae bacterium | reverse complement strand
CCGAGCAACAAGATCGCGTAGGCGCTGTGCGCGAAGCCGAAGCCCCGCATGGTGGAGGTGAACGTGCCTTTGCCGCCGAGCATTCGACCGGCCAGCCAGACGGCTGCGGCGGCTGCGAGCCATGCGATCACTGTGCCGAGCGCGTTGAGCGGGTCGAAGCGGCCCTGGCGCATGGTCGACGCGAGGACCTGCGAGGCGACGCCGATCAGAAGCGCGGGCGCGGTGCTGTATGGGTCGTCGACGACGGCGCGGTAAGCCGAGCGGTCGAGGAAGACGGCTCGCACGGCGCGGCCGAGCCAGGCGCCCACGTCTGCGAGCCCTTTGCCGAACGTCCGCAGCGACCACGATTCGACTTCCGCGGTTCGCGCGGCCTCGGGGGCGGCGGTGACCGGCAGGCCGCGGCGGCTGTTGAGCACCGCGTACATGTCCGCCGAGTTACGCACGGAAGGGACCGGCATATCGCCGGGGTGCAGGAGGAAGGCGTCCGTCTGCTCACCGCCCATGCCACCGTGGCTGCCGATGAGTTCCTCCATGGCGGCGACAGTGCCGTCGGGGTAGACGGGGCTGTTGACGATCAGATCGCCGGCGTGGGGGAAGTCGGCGATGCGGCGAACCTGCCAGATGCGATCATCGAGCGAGGCGCTGCCCACGGGGCCCAGGCCCTCCGCGGCTGCTCCGCCGGGGGGTGCGCTGCCGTCCGCGAAGGGCTGAAGCGGGTCAAGACCCTTGACGACGCCGGTGTGAAGGTTGCGGGAGCCGCCCTTGCCGAGCGCGACAGGCAGACAGTCGTCGTCATAACCGACGACGAAGCCGACGCCTTCGTGTTGGACGAGCGCGTCGACCATGCCGGGGTAGGCCAGGTCGAGCTCGCGGAGCGTGACGCGGCGCGGCTGCAGGTCAAAGTAGACCTGCGCGATGTTGCCGCTGCCGCAGACCGTGACATCGGCTTGCGCGGCCTGGCGGGCCTCCTGCGCATCCTGCGCCTCGCGCGAGCCGCGTTGCGTGAGCTTTTGCGCCTGCCTGACCACGGCCTGCCCCGCCGCGCCGCCCACGCCCTGTTCCTGGGCGTTCTGCAGTTCCGCGCCGATCGCGCCGAGCCCAGGGCCGCCATCGTCGCCGCCGAGGGACTGGGCCACGGTGGCGCCGCGGGGGAGCTTGCTCTCGATGAACGCCTTGAGGTCCATCCCGTAGCGCTGCAAAAAGGTCGCGCCGAAGGACTGCCCGTGGTCGGAGAGGAGGATCAGCTCATAGGGCCGCGGCGCGCGGCGCTCGATCACGTCGCGTGTCTGAGCGATGACGCGGTCATAGCGCTTCAGCACGGAGAACGCGTCGGTGGTCCACGGGCCTGAGTGATGGGCCACTTCGTCGTAGCCGACGAACGTGGTGTAGATGGACGGGCTACCGCGCATGATATCGAGCTTCACGAGCGAGCTGGCAAGGTCGCGCATCAGCACGGTGGTGGCGGCGCGAACGAACGGGTAACCCTTGTGGAGGCGATTGAGGCGGGGCTGGACGTTGGCCTGTTTTTGCTTGAACCCCTGCCACACCTCCAGGACTGCCTCGCCGAGGAAGCGCGCGATGGTGCGCATGAAGAAGTAGGGATCGAGCATCAGCAGGTAGATGTCTTCGGCGCGGCGCTTCTTCTCGTCCGCGGCGCCGGTGAAGATGTTGGCGAGGGTGAGGCTGGACTTTTCCGCGTCGCCGGCCATCATGTTGTTGATGCTGGAACCGCCGCGCAAAAGACCGTCTTCGCCCGCGTAGCGCGCGTTCAACTCGCTTGCGTCGTGGCCGGAGACGTAGAGTTTCTTCTGCTCCTTGTCGTACCAGCGGAACGAGGGGATGTCGTCGTTGTCGCCGTACATGATGCCGGCCTGGCAGGCGGAAGTCTGGGAGGGCAGGCCGCAATCGACGCGCGAGAGGACGTAGCCCTCCTGCTCGATCATTTCCTGGACGGTGGGCATGGCGCCCTGCGCGAGCGCGGACTTCATGTGCCAGTAGCTCAGGCCGTCGATCTCGAGCATGACGAGCCCGCGGCCGGGATCGGCCGCGCCCTTGAACGGGTGCTTCTGCGCGGCGCGCGCGATGCGATTTTCGTAGAACGAGTCGGAGTCGTCGACGCTGAAAATGCCGCCAAGAAGGGTGTTGATCGCGGCCAGCACGACGCCGCCGACGATGGCGCCGAGCAGCCCGCGCACCTCGAACTGCGGGAGGAGCGCGGATGTGATGATTAGGGCCAGCGCGTTGACGAAGAAGCCCACGACGAACATGACGATGAAGCCGAAGGGCCGCGCCACGAGCAGGACGATGGGCCGGATCGCAAAGTTGACGAGGCCAAGCATCAGGGCGGCGGAGGCGGCGGCCGCTACGGCGGAGCCGGTTCCCGCGGTGGTCAGCACGAAGCTCGGCAGCAGAATCGCCGCAATGAGTAAGGAGATCGCGTCGACGCTCCACACGATCAGGAAGCGAAACAAAACGCTTGTGAGCTTGGAGAGGCGTGTCATGGGGTTTGTCCTATTTCCTCGGCTGCGCGGCTGGCTGCGCTGCCGTTTTCGGGTTGACCGGGCGGCGGGCCGCTTGCCGCGGCGGCGCTCTCCAACAGCGGCCGCATGGCGGCCAGCTCGCCGCGCAGCGCATTCGTGTCGCGCTCGGCCGCAGCTTCGCGCGCAGAAAGCGCGCGGAGAAGTTCATCCCGGAGCGTTTCCAAATCGACGCCGCGCTCCTCGTGCTGACGGTGGGCGACGAAGCTGGTGGCGATAAAGCTGGTCAGAACGGAGAAGAGGCTGACGCCGACCACGATCATGGCCGTGCCGATCAGCCTTCCCTCCGGCGTCGTCGGGAAGCGGTCACCGTAACCGACCGTCGCAATGGTGACGATGGACCACCAGACCGCGTCTTCGCCCGTGGTGATGTTGCCGTTGGGCGCATCCTTTTCGAGGAGAACGATCGCCATGCTCCCCACCGTGACCACGAGCAGCACAATGAGGATCGTGCTCAAAAGGGTGCTCGAAGCCAGCTCCCTGCGCGCGACCTTGAGGAGGTCGGACGCAGTCTCGCGCTGGAGTTGGCGCACCGTGCGAATCAGGCTCGGGATGCGGAGCAGGCGGAGGATGGGAAAGCCGGGAATGGCGCCGATCAAGTCGAGCCATCCGAAGGTCACGCTGTGTCGCAGCCGGTTCGGGGCGTGGTGGGTCGAGTAGAAGAAGTCGGCCAGGAGGATGAAGGCGTTGAGCGAATCCATGATATAGAGCACCTGTCGCACTTCTTCCGGCACGGGCAGGAGGTAGTATGCGGCGGTAACGAAGAGCGCGAGGATCGTAGCCGCGCTGATGAAAACGCGGTAGACGATCGATGTTTCACGCAGTGCCGGTTTGGCCTTGCTCACTTTTCGCTCCGGGGCATGATGACCGGCGTGGCGCGCCCGCTGACTAATCGAGCTCCTGCACGCCCCCACCGCTCACCGTGAGGACCTGACCACTGACCCACGCTGCGGCGGGCGAGCACAGAAAGAGCGCGGCCGCGGCGATATCGTTTGCTTCACCGAGACGACCGAGTGGCGTATGCTTGAGCATAGCCTTTTCGATCTCAGGGGTGAGCACCTTTGCGAGGGCAGCCGTACGAATCGCGCCGGGCGCGATCGCGTTGACGCGGATGCCCTTCGGGCCGAGGTCGAAGGCGATGTTGCGGGTGAGGTGGTTGACCGCGGCTTTTGATGAGCTGTAGGATGCCATGTGACCGTTCTTGTTCTCGCCGGCCATCGAGCTGATGTTCAGGATAGCGCCGCCGCCGGCCTGCTCCATGTGCGGCGCGCACACCTGGCAGAGCCGGAAGGTGGAGAAGACGTTAAGCTGGTATGCCCACATGAAGTCTTTCATAGGCATATCGAACGGCTTCGGGCCGCCGCCGCCGGCATTGTTGACAAGGATGGTTATTTTGCCGAAGGCATCGAGCGCTGTCTGCGTGAGCTTTTGCAGGTCGTCTTCCTCGGTGACGTTGCAGGCCACGGCAACCGCGCGGCCGTCCATGTCGGTGATGCGCTGGGCGACTTCCGCGGCGGCGCCTTCATGCAGGTCGCTCACGACGACCGCTGCGCCCGCGTCGGCAAACATCTCGGCGATGCCTCTACCGATTCCGGCGCCGGCCCCGGTGACGATTGCCACCTGGCCTTCGAGCGAAAACAGATTGGCTGCTTGCATATGAGCTCCTCGTTGTCGCGGCGAACTGTGGGGCAGTGGCCGTCATGCGCCAACGGCCCGCATCGCGCGCGGGCATGATGCGGGCCGTGGACTGTCGTTCCGTATGTCTCGCGCGATAGACGCGAGTCGAATCAGGCCGCGGCCGGTTCGTTCGAGGCCTTGTCTTCGACTTTGTTCTCGTCGGCTTCTTCCTCGGCTTCCTCGACCTCGCCCTCGCCCACGTCGACGCTCTCGAAATGGGCCAGTTCGCCCGAGACCTGGCTGCCCAGGGTGACGGTCACGACCTTAGCGTCGAACTCCTGCATCGCCTTGGCCGCGGATTCGGCGGCCTTGTCCTCGATGACGACCATGATTGCGGAGGTGTTCGGCTCCATGCCGACGGCCAGCGCCTTGAGCTGGTTCTGATCGAACTCGCGGCCCATGAGCTTGCCGGCCACGCCACCGACGACCGCGCTGCCGAGGGTCCAGGCGAGCAGACCGGCGGGGCCGCCAATCAGGCCGAGCACCACACCGACGCCGGCGCCGATCCCTGCGCCCTTGCCGCCGTGGCCCGACTGCTTGATGTGGGCCTTGCCGCGCTCGTCGACGTCGATGATGGCCCACGCGGGGACCTTGTACTCGCGGCCACGCTGCCCCTTCTTGAGGAGCTGGACAACTTGCTTGGCGCGGCTGCGGCCTTCGAACTGGAAGACGAGGATGTGATAGACTTCGGGCTTCTCTTCGGCCATCTTGCTGATTCCTTTCCGTTCGCTTGAGCGAATGAGTTGATATGGACGGTAACAACTGGCTTTGCGCATTTGAGAAAGCGAGCGGATCAGGAAGCGGCCGGCGCACCAACAGCGTGGAGGCGCCGGCGAGTCCCAAGCCCTGCTTCTCTGACCCGCAACTCTGCCCCATTCTAGCGGAACGGGAGCGCCGGCGTCACCGGTGAAACCGACAGTTGCGGAACTGGCGGTTACGCTAGTGCCAAGCGCGTCGTTCTCCGGTTATTGTTAACCTGTGATCGCTCAACTCCTTGGAGCGCGCAAGCATGCGTAGTTGTTCCGGCGACTGCGCGGCGATTTGGGAGCGAAGGAGAGGAGAAGCTGTGCCGCGCGTGTATCTGGCAGACGACGACGTTGAGGTCCGGCGCGCCCTTCGCTTTGCGCTTGAACAGTCGCTCGGACTTGTCGTGACGGGGGAAGCGGCGCACGCGCATGGTCTGCCTGCGCTTGTGGAGGCGGCGCAGGCGGATGTCGTCCTGATAGACTGGGATTTGCCCGGCCGCGTGGACGCCTGGTTAATCGCTGACGTGCGACGTTTGCCGAACCAGCCTCGCGTCATCATCACCAGCAGTCATGCGGACGTCAGGGAGGCGGCTCTGGCGACGGGAGCGATCGGCTTCGCGGATAAGAGCGAGCCACCGGAATCGCTTCTGGAAGTTGTGAGAGGCTGCCTGGCGCAATAGCGGGCACGCGCCGGCGGTTCAAATGAGCCGGCGCGCGAGCGCGAGTCGGACGGCTTCCGCGCGATTTCGGGCTCCCAACTTCGAGAAGATGTTGCTGACGTGGTACCTCACCGTCGACTCGGCTATCCACAGGCGGGTCGAAATCTCGACGTTGGTGAGGCCGTCGGCGACCAGCCGCAAGACTTCCACCTCGCGTTCGCTCAGCTCCGCTTCGCCATACTCGCCCATCTGCATTGCCTGGACGAGCGCCTCGGTTGCCTCGGGCGCGAGCACGCGCTGCCGGTTGTGGACCGCGCGGATCGCGTCCGCGAGCTCGGCCGCGCGCACGTTCTTCAGGACGTAGCCGACCGCGCCGGCGGCGAGCGCCTGTTGGACCAACTCGGGCGCAGTAAAACTGGTCAGCGCGATGATCTGCGTGCCGGGCCGACCCTGTCGGATGACCTTGATGGCCTCGATGCCGCCGATGCCGGGCATCACGAGGTCCATGAGAATGACGTCGGGGCGCAACTGCTCGCAGAGGGTTATCGCTTCTTCGCCACTCTGGGCCAGCCCTACGCATTCCAACCCCTGGGCCATGCTGATGAACAGCCGTAATCCGTCCTGCACCATCGGATGATCGTCGACAATCAGCACCCGGATACGTTTTTGCGTCATCACTGAACTTTCTCCCTTCGCGGCTGCCAGCAGAAGACCGCGCGCGTGCCGGCGTTCGGTTTGCTATCCACCGTCAATTGGCCGCCAATCGCGCGGGCGCGCTCGCTCATGATCGCAAGCCCCATGTGTTCGAGCCCGACATCTTGCGGATCGAAGCCGCGGCCGTTGTCGCTTATGGTCAGTTCGATAGCGTCGGGCAGATACGAGAAGACGACCTCGCACTCGGTCGCGCCGGAATGCTTGACCACGTTGTTGAGCAACTCCTGCGCGATGCGATAGGTGGCGATCTGGGCTTCGGGGACCAGCGGGCCGGACGAGTCGCCTTCGACCAGGTAAGTGAACTCCACGCGCGCGCGAGCGCGCGCGGCGTTGACGAGATTGCCGATCAACTGGTGCAGTTCGACGGCAACCAGCGCGGTGGGCCGCAGCTCCATCAGAAGCGTGCGCATTTCGGCCAGGGCGCTGCGAATGAGCTGGCCGAGCTTTTCCAAGTTTTTCGGCACCTGGTCGGGTTCATGGACTAATTGCAGGGGCAGCATGTCCGCGAAGATGGTGGCCGAGAAGAGCGTCTGCGTGACGGCGTCGTGGAGGTCGCGCGCGAGCCGTTCGCGTTCGGCCGTCGCGGCGTTGGCCTGGGCCTGCGCGTAGAGCTGCGCAATCCAGACGGCTGCGGACGCCTGCCCGGCGAACGCGTCCAGGAGGTTCAATTCGGTCGGTTCGTAGGTGCAGGGCGCAGCGCTGTCGAGCGCCAGCACGCCGAACGTGCGACCGTCTGCGGTCAGAGGGAGGCCGATCCAGCGGCAGCCGTATCCGGCCTCCGATGATTCGGAGTCGGCCGCGGCCGATTCTGAGCCGTCGAGCACCAGGCGCCGGCCGGTCTTGAATACGAGCGCGCGGGGGTCGTCGCTTGCCTGCGGGATGCGCTGTCCGAGATGGTTGCGCACGCTGCCGGTGGCGCCGACGATCGTGATATCGGC
>JALOOB010000180.1 GCA_025454635.1 Anaerolineae bacterium | reverse complement strand
GAGGTCGACCACCGCGAACTTGAAAATGTTCTCCGCGCCGTACACTGCGCCATAAATGGCGTAACCCATCATGCCGGCCTCGAAGCCGGTCAGCAGCGCAGGAGTATACGCGGAGCGAAAACCGAGCCGCGGCCACCCTGCGCGAAACAGGAGCAGCGCGGCCACACACGCGCCAAACACAAGCGCGACCAGCGCAAGGTGCCGCGCCTCCAGCGCAACCCCCGCAAAGGCCAGGAAGAGCGCGGCCGGCAGCGTCACGTTGACGACCAGCTTCTTCATCCCTCCGACCGCAGCCTCGGGCAGAAAGCCGGATCGCCGGAAGAACGCGCCAAGCAGGATGAGCAGGAGGACCGGCAGGACTTTGGAGAGCGCGGTGAGAATCGTCATTGATTTTTCGCTTATCGGGTGAGAAGGGTTTTATCCGCCGCTGATCAGGTGAATGGCCTGCACTTCGGCCTCGTCAGGGGCACTTCGGTCGTCGGGAAGTCCCGCCGCAGCACCACCTGCCCGTTGATCTTGACGACGATCATCTTGAAGCTGAAATTGAGCGCCGCAAGCAGGTCTTGCACGGTCATGCCCGGCCGGTGTTCCACATCGTACTGGTCATTCACTCGGATCATGCGGCCATTATATCGCCAGGGCCGCCCGCCCGCCAACAACTCGCTGATGCGGTCCGTGTCCTCCGGCGCAAAGCCAAGCGCGCGCGGCCAGCCGTCCGCGGTCGTCAGCTTGACATACTCGCGGTGCGCATCCACCACGGGCAGCCACCAGCTCGACCGTGCGCCAACGATTCGCGATCGTTGCCACCGTGTGGCGCGATGACCTGCCGCACTCAAGCTGCGCGGCGAGCGCATCCGGCTTACGGCGACGTTGCGGCGGCATAATTCTGCGGACGAGTGTTCGTTGTTGTGCGCCTAAACCTGCATTGGCGAGACGATCGACCCGCGCAAACGCGTGCGTTTCTGGCGCGAGAGGTCCGCGCCTTTGACAACCCTGCCGCGCCCGTGATATCCTCCCGCAATCGCAAAAGTCCGGCTTATGCGATAGAACAACCAAAAGCGACGATGGAGAGAGTACGAGGCTCACGCGCAGTTCAGAGAGCGGCCGACGATGCGAATGCCGCCTGCGCCTCCTCCGAAAGACACTCCGGAGCTGCGGGGCCAAAAGACGAAGCGCCAGCAACGCGGGCGTAGGAGTCGTAGGCTCGCGCCGGCGCCAACCGTTATCTGGCAGGGTCAGGGTTGACCGGTGAGGCCGGGTCCGTGAGGTTCCGGCGAACCAAGGTGGCACCGCGAGCGCGCTCCTCGTCCTTGGCGGATGCGCAGTCTATGGACTGCGTCTCCGCAGACGAGAGCGCGCATTTTCATTTCTCGGGGGTGCCTGATGGAACGCATCTACACATCGGAGGTCGCCTCGCGCGTCGGGCAACGGGTCCGGCTGGCAGGCTGGCTGCACGCGCTCCGCCGGCTCGGCGGCATCAACTTCCTCGTCCTGCGCGACGCGCGCGGCACGGTCCAGGTCGTGGTCGACACGCCGGAGGCCCTGACGATACTCGAAGGGCTGCTGCCCGAAACCGTCCTTTCGGTCGAAGGCGACGTCGTCGCGGAGCCGCAGGCGCCGGGCGGCGTCGAAATCCACGCGCCGCAGTTCGAGGTTCTCTCCCCCGTGCGCGACGCGCTGCCCTTCCCGCTCAACAAGCCGGAGATGAAGGCCACGCTGCCCACCTTCCTCGACCACGCGACCGTCGGCCTGCGCCACCCGCAGCGCCGCGCGCACATCCGCCTGCAGGCGGGCGTCATGGCCGGCTTCCGCGCCACCCTGACCAACCTCGGCTTCACCGAAATCCAGACCCCCAAGCTGGTGGAGGCCGCGACCGAGGGCGGCGCCAACGTCTTCGGCGTCAAGTATTTCGACCGCCAGGCCTATCTCGCGCAAAGCCCCCAGTTCTACAAGCAGATCATGGTGGGCGTCTTCGAGCGCGTGTTTGAGGTTGGGCCGGTCTTCCGCGCGGAGCCGCACGACACCGTGCGCCACATCAACGAGTACGTCAGCCTCGACGTGGAGCTCGGCTTCATCCGCGACCATCGCGATGTCATGGCCGTGCTGACCCAGGTCGTGCGCGGCATCCTCGCGCGCCTCCAGGAGAGTTACGCGCCGGAGCTGGCGCTGCTCAACGCGAAGATGCCCGTTGCGCCCGACCAGTTCCCGTCGATCTACTTCCCCGACGCGCAGGAGTTGATTCTCCAGAAGTGGGGCGAGGACTGCCGCGGCGAGCCCGACCTCGCGCCCCAGCACGAGCGCTGGCTGGGCGAGTGGGCGCGACAGGAGTACGGCTCCGACTTCCTGTTCGTGACAGGCTATCCCATGGGCAAGCGGCCCTTCTACACGCACCCCAACCCGGCCGACCCGGCCTTCTCGAACTCGTTCGACTTGCTCTTCCGCGGCACCGAGCTGGTCACCGGCGGGCAGCGCCTCCACCTCTACCAGGACTACCTGGACAGCGCGGCGCGCCGCGGCTACACCGACCTGAGGCCGTTCGAGACGTACTTCGAAACGTTCAAGTATGGCATGCCCCCGCACGGGGGATTCGCCATCGGGCTGGAGCGCTTCATCATGCAGTTGCTCGGCCTCGACAATATCCGTCTGGCGACCCTGTTCCCGCGCGACCTGACGCGCCTCGCCCCGTGACCGGGCAGGACTTGGGGTGCGTTGCCTTCGGCAATGCACCCCAAAAAAACACTAACCTATGAAGATCGACATCCTCTACCGTGACGCGGACATCATCGTCGTGGACAAACCGGCGGGCATCCCGACCCATGCGCCGGAGCCCTCCGACCCGTACCGCGGCGATGCGCTGCGCGTCCTCCAGTCGCAGGAGGGGCTGCCCTACCTGGGCATGCACCAGCGGCTCGACGCGGACACGTCGGGCGTCCTGCTCTTCTCGCTCAGGCAGGAGGCCAACCGCGCGCTCGCCGCAGCCTTCGAGGGCCGCGCCGCGCGCAAGGTGTACTTCGCCGCGGTCCTCGGCGCGCCCGAGGTGGACGAGTCCAGTATCGACGCGCCCATCGCCCGCGACCGCGACGGCCGCTGGAAGGTCACGACCCGCAAAGACCCCGCCGGTCAGCCCGCGCGCACGCGCTGCCGCGTCGTCGAGCGCGGCTGGATCGGCAAGAAGAGCGACGGCCGGCCCTTCGCCGTGATCGAGGCCATCCCCGAAACGGGTCGCACCCATCAGATCCGCCTCCACCTCGCGCACGTCGGGCTGCCCGTCATCGGCGACCGGCTCTACGGCGGACCTGCCGCGCCCTTCCCGCGTCTCTGCCTCCATGCCGCCGAGTTGACCATCCCCCACCCCGCCACGGGCAAGCGCATCACCTTCCACGCGCCGCTCCCCCCGCCCATGGATCGCCTCGTGACCGGCGTGCCCGAGCCCGCGCTGGCCGTGCTCGCGCGCTCCGAGCATATTCGCGCCGCATGGGCGCGCTCGCCGGACGCGGTGGCCGCGCTCGCCCGGATGGCGGTCGCGCGCCGCGCGCCCCTCGCCGCCGACCCCGACACGACCATCTATCGCCTCATCAACGCAGCGGGCGACGGCCTCCCCGGCCTCACCGTCGATCGCTTCGGGAACGCGCTGGTCGCCAGCCTCTACGACGATGACGATGCGCTGCCGCCCCGGCCGATCCCCGGCGGCCTCGCCGCCATGCTCGCCGCTGCTGCCGGCGCGGCTGCCGTCTACGTCCGCTACCGGCCCAAACAGGCCAGCCGCGTGCCGGAAGACGAACTGAGCAGCCTCGCGCCCGCGGCGCCCGTGTTCGGGCCGGACCTCGTGGCACCTCAGGCGTCGGCGGAGCCTGCGCTTCTCGCCGCTGAAGAAGGGCTCTCCTACTCCCTCCGGCTCGACGAAGGCTTGAGCGTGGGGCTGTTTGCCGACATGCGCGAAAGCCGCGCGCGCGTCCGCGCCTGGGCCGAGGGCAAAACCGTCCTCAACACCTTCGCGTACACCTGCGGCTTCGGGTTGGCAGGGCTGGCAGGAGGCGCGGCGCGCGCGCTCAACCTCGACCTCTCGCGGCGCTGGCTCGCCTGGGGACAGGAAAACTACCGCCTCAACGGCTTCGAGCCCGACGACCGCGACTTTGTCTTCGGCGACGTCTTCGACTGGCTGGCGCGCTTCGCCCGCCGCGGCGAGACATTCGACCTCGTCATCCTCGATCCGCCGAGCTTCTCCAAGACCAAGTCGGGCCGCTTCTCCGTGGCAAAAGACTACGCGCAGCTTGCGGAGATCGCCGCGCGCGTCGTTGCGCCCGGCGGACAGCTTCTCGCCTGCGCCAACCTGGCCGACCTGCCCTGGCGCGCGTTCCGCGAGCGCGTCCTTGCGGGCATCGCCGCCGCGGGCCGGCGGGGCGAGATCCTTGGCGTCTATCACGAACCGGCCCTGGACTTTCCGTCCGCGGGCGAGACCTATCTCAAGATGGCCCTCGCGCAGTTGAGTTAGCCGCTTGCTCTTCCAACAATTTCAACCGGAAGGAGCATCCTGAGCGGAGCCGGCAGGCGTAGTCGAAGGACGCCTACCCCTCTTCTTTTCCGCTTGCGATAGGCTGCGTTATCATTCCCGACATGCACCCCATCCACGCGGCGCGCATCGACACGCGCCGCCTTGCCCCTCTGTTGCTTTTCTTCATGGCCCTGCTCTTCTACGTGCCGGCGCTCGCGCCGACGGTCGTGTGGAGCGACAGCGCGCACCTGCAGCGCATGGCCGCGCAGGGCTTGATCGACCGTGACGGCGCCGGACGGCCGGTCTGGTTTGTCGCGGCCCGTTTGATGCTCCTCCTGCCGGTCGGTGACCCCGCGTACCGGCTGAACCTCCTCTCCGCGCTCTCCGCGGCCGCGGCCGTCGCGCTCACGCACCAGGCCGCGCTGGCGGCGGGCATCTCGCGCCGTGGCGCGCTCGCGGCAGCCCTCGCGCTCGCCGTCTCGCACACCTTCTGGCAGCACGCCGTCCGCGCCGAAGTCTACGCGACCTTCATGGCGCTCATCGCTCTGCAAGTCTGGCTCTGGTTCAAGTGGCGGCCCCATCGCCCCGCGCCTTTCTTCGTCGCAGTCGCGCTGCTCGGCCCGCTGCTCCTGACCCACCAGATGGCCGCGCTCCTCGCGCCCGCCCTGCTGTTCCTCGTCGTTCGCCGCCGCGCCTGGCTCCGCCCAAAGCAGTGGTTCGCCGTGTCCGCCCTGGCAACGGTCAGCCTCCTCGCCGCGTTGCTTGTCCTTCAATGGCAGATGCAGGCGTCTCCCATCCGTGCGCTCGCCACCTACCTCACTCATTCCGGCGTCGACTGGCGGCCCGCCTTCTTCGACTTCTCCTGGCCGAGCTTGCCGCGAGATATGCTGCTGTTCGGCGCGTTCGTCCTGCTCCAGTTCCCCTCTCCTGCGCTGCTGCTCGCCGCGATCGCGGCCGTCGACGCCCCTCGCCGCGCGCGGCTTGACGCCGCCTGGGGCGCGCTCCTCCTGCTCGCTCTGGCCGACCTCCTGTTCGCGTTCGCCTATCGCGTCAATGATCGCTACGTCTTCTTCATGCCCCTGTACGGGGCGCTGGCCTTGCTCGTCGGCCTGGGGTGGGACGTTGCTGAACGCATGTGGCCCGCACTAAAGATGCGCGGAGCCTATGCCGCGCTCATGGCGCTCCTCGTCGCCGCGCCCGTCGTCGCATACGCCTCGGCCCCGGCCATCCTGCTCCGCCTGAACATGAACCCGCTCGACGTGCGCGTGTTGCCCGGCCGCGAGCCGAACCGCTACTTCCTCTGGCCCCCGCTCGCCGGCTACCGCGGCGCGGCCGACTATGCCCGCGCATCCTTCGCCGTCGCGCCACCCGGTTCGCTGATCATCGCCGACTACGCGCCGTTCGAGGCGCTCAGCTATGCGCAGCAAATCGAAGCCGCCGGGCCCGGCGTAAGCGTCGTCAAGGTGGAGCCCCCTGACGATCTCCGCGCGGTGATCGACACCTTCCCGCCGGACACGCCCGTCTTTCTCGCAGACACAGACCCCCGGCATTACAACCTCGCCTCGCTGGGCGACGTCCGCCTCGAACGGGACGGCTTCCTCTATCGCCTCGTCCGCTAGTCGCTTTGCGCTCCGTCCCTTTCGGGCTAGAATGGGTGCGCAACCTTGCGAGCGCTGCCTTTACCCAGGCCCAGGAGCACTCATGACGATTCACATCCTGACCGATTCGAGCCACTACCTTGACCCGGCGACGATCGCGTCACTGAACATCCACGTCCTCCCCCTCACGCTTCACCTCGCCGGCGAAGACCGCCGCGAGCGCATCGAGGTGACGACGGAGGACCTCTTCGCAGCCCTGAAGGATCGCAATGCGGGCTGGCCGACGACGGCCGCGGTGAGTCCGGCCGCACTGACAGCCGCCTACGACGAGTGGACGCGCGACGGCGACGAAGTGGTCGGCGTCTTCATGTCCCGCGGGACGAGCGTCACGGTGGAGAACGCGCAGGCTGCCGCGGCCGACCATCCGAACCGCGACCGCATCCACATCGTCGACTCCCTCGTCATCTCCGGCGCGCTCGGCCTCACGCTGCATGTAGTCGCGCAGCGCGCCGCCGAGGGGATGGCTGCGGCTGACTTGGCGCGCGTGGCGCGAACAATGGGCGAGCGGATGCGCGTGATGTTCACGGTGGACACCCTCGATTACCTGCATCGCGGCGGCCGCATGAAGGGCAGCCAGGCCCTTGTCGGCACGCTGCTGGGCATCAAGCCCGTGCTCTGGCTCAACGAAGGCCGCATCGAGCTGTGGAGCCGGGCGCGCGGCAAGAAGAAGGCGCTCGAGACCATGCTCGACGAGACGGTGAAGGTGATGCCCGCGGGTGAGCCGGTGCAGGCCCTCATCTTCGACGCCGCAGCGGACGCCGAGGCCGAAGCCCTGGGCCGCGCGCTGCGCGAGCGGCTGCAGGTCGACCGGCTCTACCGTTGCCAGATCGGCCCGGTCGTCGCCGCGCACGTCGGTCCCGGCTGCGTGGCGATGGGGGTGTGTCCGGTGAGCGCCACGTGCTGACGCCTGACTCTCCCGCGCCCTGGGAGCCTTCCTATCTAGCGCTCCATCGCAGCGGCGAGCTGCGCCGCCGCGCGCGCGCAGCGCTCGCCTCCCTGGCCGAGTGCCGCCTCTGCCCGCACGAGTGCAAGGTCGACCGGCTTGCGGACGCCCGCGGCATCTGCCGCATGGGCGCGCAGGCGAAGATCGCCTCGTGGAACGTCCACCCCTGGGAAGAGCCGCCGATTTCAGGCGCGGGGGGCTCCGGCACGATCTTCTTCTCCGGCTGCACCGGGCGCTGTATCTTCTGCCAGAACTACTCGATCAGCCAGATGGGCTATGGCAATGAGGTCGCCGCCGAACGCTTTGCTTCTATGATGCTCGAACTCCAACGCCGCGGCGTCCACAACATCAACTTCGTGACGCCCACGCACTTCGTCCCGCAGATCCTCGCCGCAGTGGACGTGGCGGCCGGCTGGGGATTGCGCATTCCGCTCGTTTACAACACGAGCGGCTATGAGCGGGTTGAGACGCTTCGCCTGCTTGACGGCGTGGTCGACATCTACCTGCCCGACATCAAGTACGCCGACGACTCCGTCGCAAAGCGGTTGTCCGGCTTTGTCCGCTATTCCGAGCGCGACCGGCTTGCGCTCAAGGAGATGTTCCGCCAGGTAGGGCCGCGGCTGGTTTGCGACGACAACGGCATCGCGCG
>JALOOB010000497.1 GCA_025454635.1 Anaerolineae bacterium | reverse complement strand
GTGTTCTTCGCCGGCGCGTCCGCGCTGCTGCTCTTCTACCGAGGGGGCGACTCGCGCTTCGACAAATACAACGTCGACCGCTTCCTCCAGCCGATGATCACCGATTTGGGGGACGCGCGCTGCGAGCGCGCGGGGCTCGGCCGTGCCTGTCGCGACGTCTTCCTCATGCCCGACCCCGCGCTGACCGATTACTTCCTGAACTACCTTGGTGCGCCGCTGCCCTAAGCCCGTCGACGAGCAACTGGGCGAGCGCCTCGTCTCGCGCTACGATCAGATTCTGCTCGGCCGCGACCGCAGCGCGCAGACCGACGACCAGGAGGACCGCCGCGGTTGGGAGCGGTGGCTGACCGGCCATGCGTACAAGCTGGACGAGAAGCGTTACGAGGAGTGGGCGAGGCTGCTGCGTTTCTCCGCAGCCGGCGCGGCGGTCGAAACCTCCCGGCCTGAGCAGCCACTGGGCGAGTTCACGCTGACCGAGGCGCAGTTAAGCCTCGAAGGCGCGGATCGGGAGCCGCAGCCCCCCGGTGACGGGGTGGCGCAGGCGCGTCCGGGCGACATCCTCCAGGTTGCGCTGACATGGCGCGCGGATCGCCAACCGGAGGCCAACTACACCGTCTTTCTGCAGGTGCTCAATGAGGCGGGGCAGGTGGTCGCGCAATCCGACCGCTGGCCGGGCGACGGGCTCCACCCGACCGCGGCCATGAGCCTCGGCGCGGCGGTCACCGACCGCGTCGCGCTGCGCCTGCCGGACGCGCCGGGTCGCTATCGGCTGATCGCGGGGATGTACCGGGGCGACGTCGAAGGCGCGCCCCGCTTGACCGGACCAGCCGGCGATTTCATACCGCTGGCCGAGATCGTTATCCAATAAGCCGCGCGCACACCCTCGCATACGAGGGCACCCTGGCGGGAGGGCCTGTGCAATCAAGTCTACGACGACCAAGCGCAGATCACATAGACGAACGGCCGTCGCTGCTCGAACGGGTTGCGAAGATCGCGGGACGCCTGTGGCGCTCTGGCTGGTGGGCGCCGCTCCTGCTCACGCTGCCTGCGCTCGCGCCGCTGCTCCGTCCCGGCTTCTACGTCTCAGACGATGGACTCTTCCACATATACCGCATCTCCGCGCTGGCCGATGCGTGGCAGCACGGGGCCATCTATCCGCGCCTCTTCCCCCAGTTTGGCTTCGGCTACGGCCAGGCCGTGTTCAACTTCTACGCGCCGTTGAGTTACTTCCCCGGCGCATTGCTCTCCGCGCTCGGCGTGTCGCCGGAGGTGTCCGCCGAGTGGACCGTGGCGCTTGGCTTCGTCCTCGCCGCATTTGCCGCCTACGGCATGGGCAAGTACCTGTGGGGTCGCGGCGGAGGTTTGCTCGCCGCAGTCGTCTACACGTACTTCCCTTACCACCTCGCGGACGCCTACTTGCGCGGCGCGCTCCCCGAGCACATGGCCTTCGTCTTCCTCCCGCTGATTATCTGGACCACGGCAGCCGCATTCCGCGAGCCGCAGCAGGCGCCATCCTACCTGTGGTCGGCGCTGGCCTGGGCCGGCCTCGCCTACACCCACAACCTGACCCTGTTGCTCATGATCCCCGTCTGGTTCGTCCTTGCGCTGCTTCTCGCGCTCAGGACCAGCCGCTGGAATCGCTTCTGGGGCTGCGTGGGCGGCGCGGTCCTCGGCGCAGGGCTGAGCGCGGCGCTCTGGCTTCCGTTTCTGGCCGAAAGCAAGCAGGTCGGCATCGGCCTCGGGCCGTCCGACGGCTACATTAACCACCTCGCGCCCCTGCGCGGGCTGATCCAGTGGCGCCCCCTGTACCAGTACCGGGCCTCCCACGGCGCCGGCGCGGCCGAGCATCCGCTGAGTTGGGCATCCGTCGCCTTTGCCGCGCTCGCGCTCATCCGCCTGCTCGTGTCCGCCCTCCGGCGCAAAGCGCTTCCCGGCGATGGGTTTGCCTGGTACGGCCTCGGCCTCTTCGTCACAGCGTCTCTGCTCACCGCCGCGCCCGCGCTGCCGGTCTGGCGGCTGTTGCAGCCCATCCTGGGCCAGCTCCAGTATCCGTGGCGTTTCATGACCCTAGCCGCGCTCGGCCTCGCAATGGCAGCGGGCGTGCTTGCGGTCAGAACCGGGGACGACCGGGCTCCCGCCGATTCAGCCGGGGACGGAACTGTCAGCCGGGGTTGGTTGGCATGGGGCGGACTCATCCTCGCGCTGTCGCTTACCTACATGGCCTCCGGCCTTGCCCGCGTGCCAGTCGCGCCGGTCAGCCTGACCTCGGCCGAAGCCTGGGGCACGGCGCGTATGTGGGCCGACGACGCGGCCGCGGGGCAGGTCGGCGCCACATGGACCGGTGAGTTCCTGCCGCAGACGGTTCGGGAGCAAAGATGGGCGTTGGGACGTCCCTTAGAAGGAGCGGGCGACGGTCAGCCGCTCAAGCCGCCCCCGTCGGTAAGGCTGGCATCCGTCGGCTATGACCGGCTGACGCTCGCCTTCGACGCGAACCCGCCGCCGCAGGTCCGGCTGCACCAGTTCCATCTGCCGGCGTGGTGGGGCTACCTGGACGGCCAACGGGTCAAGACGTATCCTTC
>JALOOB010000013.1 GCA_025454635.1 Anaerolineae bacterium | reverse complement strand
GGATGACGGACAGAGCGGCAGCCTCCTGCTCGAAAGCCGCGGGCCAGGCAGGATCATAAGCCACCACCCGGATGTTTCGCATCGGACACATTATGCAGCCCCCATATGCCCTTCTAAGCCACTTGCGCCGGACAACAGGCGTGTGTCTGAGCATCCACAAATTGCCTCTGACCCCACCCAACCAGCCCCCGTAGAGTTAACCCGATGTTGGTCCTTTTGTCCAGGGCGCTTGACTACGACAAGCGATGCATCGACGACTTCCGCGCCATGCTCAAGACCGCCGGCGATTGTCGCGAGTTGTGCGCTGCAGCCGAGCAGAAGCCCATCGCGGCTATCCGGCCGCCGGCAGCCTTGACAAGCGCGGCCCGTCCGCATACAATCGTTACGGAAATTGATTATCCATAGACTATTGCTTGCGCGAAGTTACATAGTGACGACGGACACCGAATCCCGCTATCAGCAACTGGTCGCCAGGCTGAAGGGGAGCGATCATCGCCTCACTCCCCAACGTATGGCGCTGCTGCGTATCATCGCGTCCGGTGAAGGCCATCCCAGCGCCACCGGGCTTTACGAGCAGATTAAAACGCAGTTCCCGACGACCAGCCTTGCGACGGTCTACAAGACGCTCAGCCTGCTCAAGGAGCTGGGCGAGGTGCTCGAGTTGGGTTTCAGCAACGACGACAACCGTTACGACGGCAACCGCCCCTATCCCCATCCGCACCTGATCTGCGTACGGTGCCACAACATTATGGATCCGCAGGTGTCGCTGGTTGACGACCTGACCCAGGAGGTCGCCGAACTCACCGGATACCAGGTGATCAGCCACCGTCTCGATTTCTACGGCGTATGCCCGGCATGCCGGCGCAGTCCGTAGAGCCCTATCGTTCGCAGTTTGCCGATTTCCAACACGGAAGGAGACAAGAGCATGATTGACGAGTCAGCACCCTTGGTCACGGAAAGCGAGAACAAGGTCCCGGAGACCATCGAGAAGCTCCCGACCGCGGAGACCGCGCACGGCGGCCCCGCGCCTCAGGGCACGCGCAACCAGGACTGGTGGCCCGAGCAGCTCAGCCTCAAGGGCCTGGCGCAGAACGGTTCGATCGACCCCATGGGCGAGTCGTTCGACTACGCCGAGGAGTTCAAGAAGCTCGACTATCAGGCGTTGAAGAACGACCTCTACGCGCTGATGACGAACTCGCAGGATTGGTGGCCGGCGGACTACGGGCACTACGGCGGCCTCTTCATCCGCATGGCATGGCACAGCGCAGGCACCTATCGCGTCGGTGACGGACGCGGCGGCGCAAGCCGGGGCACGCAGCGCTTCGCGCCCCTCAACAGTTGGCCCGACAACGCCAACCTGGATAAGGCGCGACGTCTGCTCTGGCCGATCAAGCAGAAGTACGGCAAGCAGATCTCCTGGGCCGACTTGATGATCCTTGCCGGCAACTGCGCGCTGGAGTCGATGGGCTTCCCGACCTTCGGCTTTGCGGGCGGCCGCGAAGACGTCTGGGAGCCGGAGGACATTTACTGGGGCGCGGAGGCGGAGTGGCTTGGCGACAAGCGCTACACCGGCGACCGGCAGCTGGAAAATCCCCTCGGCGCGGTGCAAATGGGCTTGATTTACGTCAACCCCGAAGGCCCAAATGGTCAGCCCAGCGCGGTTGCGTCAGGACGAGATATTCGCGAGACCTTTGCGCGCATGGCGATGAACGATGAAGAGACCGTCGCGCTCGTCGCGGGCGGCCACACCTTTGGCAAGACCCACGGCGCCGGCCCGGCCTCCCACGTCGGCCGCGAGCCTGAGGGCGCGCCTCTCGAAGCGCAGGGCCTCGGCTGGCTCAGCTCGTACGGCAGCGGCAAGGGCGACGACACGATCACCAGCGGGATCGAAGGCGCGTGGACGCCCAACCCGATCAAGTGGGACATGGGCTATTTCGATATGCTCCTCGGCTACGACTGGGACCTGGTCAAGAGCCCCGCGGGCGCCTGGCAGTGGGTGCCGGTGAACGTGGCCGAGAAGGACATGGCGCCTGCGGCGCATGATCCCTCGAAGAAGGTCACGACCATCATGACCACCGCGGACATGGCGATGCGGATGGACCCGAAGTACCGCGCCATTTCCGAGCGCTTCCACAAGGACCCGCAGGCATTCGCGGATGCGTTCGCCCGCGCCTGGTTCAAGCTCACCCACCGCGACATGGGTCCGAAGTCCCGCTACCTGGGGCCGGAAGTGCCTGTCGAGGACCTGATCTGGCAGGACCCCGTGCCCGCGGTCGACCACCCGCTGATCGACGCGGCCGACATCGCCGCGCTCAAGGCCCGCGTCCTCGCCTCCGGCCTGACCGTCTCCGAACTGGTGTCGACGGCCTGGGCCGCCGCGTCGACCTTCCGCGGCACGGATCGCCGCGGCGGCGCCAACGGCGCGCGCATCCGCCTGGAGCCGCAGAAGGGCTGGGAAGTTAACCAACCTGCGCAGTTGGCGAAGGTGCTCGCCGCGCTCGAAGGCATCCAGGCCGCGTTCAACACAGCCCAGACCAGCGGCAAGCGCGTCTCGCTTGCGGACCTGATCGTGCTCGGCGGCTGCGCGGCAGTCGAGCAGGCCGCGCGCAACGCCGGTCACGCGGTGACCGTCCCCTTCACCCCCGGCCGCACAGACGCAACCGCCGAGCAGACTGACGCAATCTCGTTCAGCGTGCTCGACGCCCGAGGTGCTGCTGGTCGACAAGGCCGAGCTGCTGACGCTGACCGCGCCGGAGATGACCGCGCTCATCGGCGGCCTGCGCGTCCTCGGCGCAAACTACGGCGGGTCGAAGCACGGCGTCTTCACCAACCGGCCCGGCGCGCTCACGACCGACTTCTTCGTCAACCTGCTCGATATGGGCGTTGCGTGGCAGCAGAGCGCGGCGGACAAGGACATCTACGAGGGCCGTGACCGCGCGACCGGCGCGGTCAAGTGGACGGGCACCCGCGTGGACCTGGCCTTCGGCTCCCACTCGCAGCTTCGCGCGTTGGCCGAAGTGTACGCATGCAGCGACTCGGCGGAGAAGTTCGTCGCCGACTTTGTCGCCGCATGGAACAAGGTGATGAACCTCGACCGCTTCGACCTCGCGTAGTCGCGGCGCAGAAGCGAGAAACACGGTAAGGCAAAGGCCCCGGCATCCCCCGGGGCCTTTTTTCTGAGCCGGGCGACGTCCCTCTCGCAGTGGCAACTCCGCCTCACGTAGGTTACAATAGGCCGACCACGCAACCACCAGCGCGAGGACACAGCATGACACAACTCTACGGGGGCATCGAGGCCGGCGGCACGAAATTCGTGTGCGCGATCGCATCCGGGCCGGACGACCTGCGGGCCGAGGTCAGCTTTCCCACCACCACGCCCGCCGAGACCTTTGGCCGGGCGATTCGGTTCTTTCAAAACGAAGCGCACGGCGAGCCGCTTGCCGCGCTCGGCATTGCCTCGTTCGGCCCGGTCGACCTCGACCGTGCCTCTCCCACCTACGGTTACATCACCACAACGCCGAAACCCGGCTGGGCCAACATCGACTTCGCGGGCGCAATGGCCGCGGCGCTCGCACTCCCCGTCTTCTTCGACACCGACGTCAACGCGGCCGCGCTCGGCGAATATGTCTGGGGCGCGGGGCAGGGCCGCGACCCGCTCATCTACCTGACTGTCGGCACTGGCGTTGGCGGTGGGTTGCTGGTCGGCGGCAGGCCGGTGCATGGGCTTCAGCACCCCGAGATGGGGCATATGTACCTCCCGCGTGATCCCGAAGAAGTTGCGCTCTTCGCGGGCGCTTGCCCGTACCACGGCGACTGCCTCGAAGGATTGGCCTCCGGCCCCGCCATCGCAAAGCGCTGGGGCCAGCCCGCGCAGACGCTGCCCGAAGATCACCCCGCGTGGGCGCTCGAAGCGCGCACGCTCGCGCACGCGCTCACCAACATGATCTTCACGCTCGCGCCCCAAATGATCATCCTGGGCGGTGGCGTGGCCGAGCAGGAGCACCTGCTGGCAAAGGTGCGCGCCGAAGTCGAGCGGCTGCTGCGCGGCTACATCCAGTCGCCGTGGCTCAAGCCGGGTCTCGCGGACTACATCGTCCGCCCTGGGCTCGGCCGCCGGGCGGGCGTGCTGGGCGCGATCGCGCTGGCGGCTCTGGCGTAGTTGCGCGGGGCGCTCGCCTCAGGGCCCTTGCGCATCGCCTCCAAATCCGCTATCCTTACCCTCAGCCATCATTCGGAGCGCGCAATGCCCACGTCCCGACGCCGCCGCGGCTTGACCTGCGACATGGTCAGCCTGCCCTCCGCGCGGCTGGACCACATCAGCGAGCTGCTGGACTTCGTCGATGCCTTCTGCGAGCAGGCGGGCATCGGCGAGCGCGACCAGTTCGATCTTCGTCTCGCCATCGAAGAAGTCTGCGCCAACGTCATGATGCACGGCTATAGCGAGCGCGCGCCGGGCCCGCTCGAAATCTCATTTTGCGCCGACGATGAAACAATCAGCGTTACCATCTCCGATCGGGCGGAGCCCTTCGACCCCGAGCACGCGCCGCCCCCCGACCTCGACTCCCCGCCGGAATTGCGCCCCATCGGCGGCCTCGGCTGGCATCTGGTGCGCCAGGTCATGGACGACGTTCGCTACCGTTACGACGCCACCTACGGCAACACCGTCGTCCTCACCAAACGCCTTGCCGCTCCGGAAGATGCCACTGATGCGCCCCCGGCCCGCGACTGACTGGCTGCCGCTGCTTCAGGAGGCCCTCGCCCGCGAAGGCCGCGCGCGGCTGCCCCTCCGCGGCGACAGCATGCTCCCCACTCTGCCCCTCGCGTGCGAGATTGAGGTCGCGCCCCTCGGCCGTGAGCCGCGCCCCGGCGAGTTGCTCGTCTTCGCGCTCGGCGCGGGCCTCGTCGCCCACCGACTGACCGCGCAGCGCGGCGCTGCCTGGATTGCGCAAGGCGACAACCGCCGCGCCCCCGACCCGCCGCTGCCGCGTGACCAGGTCCTCGGCCGCGTCGTCGCCGCGTTCGACGGCGAGCGGCAAGTGTGGCCCCGCCGCGGCGAGCGCATCCGCGCTACCCGGTGGGTCGGCCGAGCGCGCCTCTGGCAGGCCGCGCGCCGCCTCTTGCGGCGGCGCGTCTAGCCGCGGAACCGGCAGAATCACCCGTGCGTCACTTCGGTGACACGCTGCTATAATGAAAGAAGCCGGCCCTGCCCGCACAGGCCGCCTTGCGTGTCGACGGAGGAGGAGCCTTCCATGCCTAACCGCGCTGCGCCGTTCCGAGCTTTGCTCTTCGCGCTCATCGCGCTTTCCCTCTTCAGCGGCGCGCTCGTCGCCTGCGCCGCGAAGCCACCCGTGCTGACAGACCCGGAGGTCGACGTGCCCGCCGTTCGCGCAGCCGCCTCGCCCACACCCATACCCGGCCTTCAGTTCACTCTCTCCGCAGGGAGCGAGGAAGGCGGCGCGTCGGCAGTTCTGCCGCCCGCGTCCTCCGAACCGCTCTCCGATGCGGAGACAGCCGCCCTGCTCCGCCGCCTGCCGCCGCTCGAAGGGCAAGCCGGCGATACGCTCGAACTCAACCTGCCCAAGGAGACTCTCCCTGCGCCGCGTCCGGGCGAGACGATTAAGCAGACGTTCCCCCCGCCGCCCGCTCCCGTCGCCGCGCCCGAGGTCACGACCGGTCCGCTCGAAGTGGTGCGCTACGCGCCGGAAGGCGACGTGCCAATTGCGCCGAACCTGAACGTCACGTTCAATCAGCCGATGGTCGCGCTGACCGGCCTCAGCGACCTGGCCCAAGGGCCTGTTCCGGTCAAACTCACACCGCAGGTCGAGGGGCAGTGGCGCTGGGTCGGAACGAAGACTCTCCTCTTCGAGCCGGCCGCCAAGACGGGATTCGCGGCCGGGCGCTTCCCCGCGGCCACGAAATACACGGTCGAAATCCCGGCAGGCGCGAAGTCCGCCTCCGGGAACGCGCTCGCAAAAGCCGTAACGTTCACATTCACCACGCCGACAGCCACCGTCGAACGCTTCAGCCCGAACATCGACTCGCAGCCGACCGATGTGCCGATGTTCGCGCAGTTCAACCAGCGGATCAACCCGGCGGATGTCCTGAAGGCGATCACGGTCAAGGCGGGCGGCCGGACGTACCCGGTCGTCCTGATCAGCGAGGCAGCGGCGAAGGACGACGCGCGGCTCAGCAGCCGCGTCGCCGGCGCGCAAGATGGCCGGTGGCTCGCCTTCCGCACGACCGAGCGGCTGCCGAATGCGACAAAAGTTGACGTGACATTCGGCCCCGGCGTGCCCTCGGCCGAAGGCCCGCTCAAGAGCGCGAACGCGCAGACCTTCAGCTTTACCACGTTCGGTCCGCTCAAAATCACGCGGACCGAGTGCGGCTGGGGCGGCGAATGCGCACCGTTCATGCCGTGGCAGATCGAATTCACGAATCCCCTCGACCGGAGCACGGTCACGACGGACACAGTGAAGGTGGAGCCCGCGCTCCCCGCCATGGCGCTCGACGTCTTCGGCAACACGGTCCAGATTCGCGGAGCCAGCGTCGGCCGCACCACCTATCGCATCACGTTCAGCGCGAGGACCACGGACGTGTTCGGGCAGACGCTCGGCCGGGACGAAACCGTGACCGTAGCAGTCGGCTCCGCGCGACCTGCGATGCAGATCCCCGGCGGCAACTTCGTTGTTCTCGATCCCTTCGCGACACCCGGCCTTTCCGCGTATACCATCAACTTCTCGCGGCTGAACGTACGGGCGTATGCGGTCACGCCCGAGGACTGGCCTGCGTTCAAGAATTACCTGCGCGAGCGGTACCGAACAGACGCGCCGCCGCCCATCCCTGGCAAGCAGGTCTGGCAGGGCACTGTCAACGTCGAGTCGCCGGCGGATAAGCTGGCCGAGACGTTCATCAACCTCGAGCCTGCGCTTCGGCGGGCGCAAGGCCACCTCGTCGTCCTCGTCAAGCCCGAACAGACCGGCCTGCCCGCGCTCTTCCAGCGCGGAGACCGGGTGGAAGAGGCAGTCATCTGGACGCAGCGCACGAACATCGGCCTCGACGCGTTCGCAGATGCGAGCCAGTTGCTCGCCTGGGCCAACGACCTCAAGACCGGTGCGCCCCTCGCGAACGCGGAACTCTCGCTGTGGCCCGGCAGCCAGTCGGCCCGCACCGCCGGGGACGGCACCGCGACCTTACCCCTGCCCGCAAGCGTCCCAGCGCAGTTGCTCGTCGCAAAGGCGAACGGCGAGACGGCCTTCCTCCCGTCCGACATTTACTACTGGGGCGATGGCGGTTGGCAGCAGCGCCCGCAGATCGACCAGCTGCGCTGGTACGTCTTCGACGACCGCCAGATGTACCGTCCTGGCGAAGAAGTCCACGTCAAGGGCTGGGTGCGCCGCATGGGCGCCACCCCGCGCGGCGACATCGGCTTGCTGCAGGGCGGTGAGGCGGTGCAGTACCGCGTCAGCGACGCTCAGGGCAACGAGATAACGAACGGCCGCGCGGACCTGAACGCAAGCGGCGGCTTCGACTTCGCCTTCAAGCTCACCGACACCATGAACCTCGGCCCCGCTTACATCCAGTTCGACGTCCTGGGCGCGGGCAACATCGACATGCGCTCCTACGGGCACCAGATCCAGGTGCAGGAGTTCCGCCGGCCGGAGTTCGAGGTGAAGGTTAACGCCGGCGAGGGCCCGTATTTCATCGGAGAGAGCGCAACCGCAGAGGTTAGCGCAGCCTACTACGCGGGCGGTCCGCTGCCGAACGCGGAGGTCAACTGGACCGTCACATCGCAGCCCGGCCAGTACTCTCCGCCCGGCTGGGACGACTTCACGTTCGGCAAGTGGGTCCCCTGGTGGCGCCTCTGGTGGAGCGAGTCGGGCGAATGGGGCGCGCCCAACATCGAGCAGGGCAAGACCTTCACCGGCACGACCGATGCAGCCGGCCTGCACCAGGTCAAAATCGACTTCGACGCGGTCAATCCGCCCGAGCCGAGCGCAGTGCATATTGAATCGACCGTGATGGACGTCAACCGGCAGGCGTGGACCGGCAAGGCGGACCTGCTCGTCCACCCCGCGACGCTCTACGTGGGCCTCAAGACGGAGCGCATGTTCGTCGAAAAGGACGAGCCGTTGCCCGTCGACATCATCGTCACCGACCTGGACGGGAACGCGCAGGCGGGCGTGGAAGTGAAGCTCACCGCCGCGCGCATCGAGTGGAAGTGGACCGGCGAGCGGTACGAGGAGACTGAGGTCAACCCGCAGCCCTGTACTGCGTTGTCGAAAGAGCAGCCCGTCCGTTGCGTTTTCGAGACCCCCGAGGGCGGCACGTATCGCATCCGCGCGGTCGTGAACGACAGCGAGAGCCGTCCGAACCAGTCCGAGTTGACCCGTTGGGTTTCCGGCGGCGAGCGCATCCCGCAGCGCGGCGTGCAGCAGGAAGAGATCACGCTCGTGCCGGACAAGAAGGAATACCGCGCGGGCGAGACCGCTGAGATCCTCGTCCAGGCGCCGTTCGTTCCCGCGGAGGGCGTGCTGACCCTGCGTCGCAGCGGCCTGCTGAAGACCGTCCGCTTCACGATGAATGAGCCGTCTGCCGTCCTGCGCATTCCAATCGAAGAAGGCTACGTCCCGAACCTCTTCGCGCAGGTCGACCTCGTGGGCGCGGCGGACCGCTCGGGCGACCAGCAGAGCGATCCGGGCGGTGCGGGCCGCACCGACCTGCCCAGGCGGCCCGCGTTCGCGCGCGGGGAAATCAACCTGAGCGTCCCGCCGCTGGCGCGCGCGCTCACCGTTGAGGCGCAGCCCGCGGCCGAAAAGCTGGAGCCGGGTGGGACCACCGAGGTCGAAGTCCTCGTCACGGACGCGAACGGGAAGCCTGTGCCGAACGCCGAGCTTGCCATCGCCGTGGTCGACGAGTCCATCCTCGCGCTCACCGGCTATGACCTGCCCGATCCGCTGACCGCGATGTACACCGAGCGCGGGTCGGACATGCAGGACAGCCACAACCGCGGCTACATCGTGCTCGCCAGCCCGGTCACACTGGATGCTGACCCGGCGCGCGCCGCGGCCAACGATGACACCGCAGCCGGCGCAGTGGAGATGGAAAAGGCGATGGAAGCGCCCGCCGCTGCGCCTATGCCGGCCGCAACGATGGCGCCCGCGCAAGCGCAGTCGGCCGCGCAGCAGCCCGACACCCCCATCGCGGTTCGCGCGGACTTCAACCCGCTCGCCGCGTGGGAGCCCGCCGTGCCCACGGGGCCGGACGGCCGCGCGATCGTTGCGGTGAAGGTGCCCGATAACCTCACGCGCTACCGCGTCATGGTCGTCGCGGTTGCGGGCGGGCAGCAGTTCGGCAAGGGCGCATCGGCAATCACCGCGCGGCTGCCGCTGATGGTGCGCCCGTCCGCGCCGCGCTTCCTCAACTTTGGCGACCGCTTCGAGCTGCCCATCGTCGTGCAGAATCAAACCGACGCGCCGCTGACGGTCGACGTGGCGCTGCAAACGGCCAACCTGCTGCTCACGGAAGGCGCGGGCAAGCGCGTCACCGTGCCGGCGAACGACCGCGTGGAGGTTCGCTTCCCCGCGACGACGCTCACGTCGGGCACTGCGCGCTTCCAGGTAGCTGCGGCCTCCGGCAAATGGGCCGACGCGGCGAGCGCCGCGCTGCCCGTCTACACGCCCGCCACGACCGAAGCGTTCGCGACCTATGGCGTCATCGACGACGGCGCGGCGCAAAGCGCCGTAGCCCAGCCGGTCATCGCTCCTTCGGGCGTGTACACGCAGTTTGGCGGGCTGGAAATCCAGACGTCGAGCACCGCGCTCCAGTCGCTCACGGATGCGTTCCTCTACCTGGTCGCGTACCCGTTCGAGTGCTCCGAGCAGCTTGCCTCGCGCATTCTGGCCGTGGCCGCGCTGCGCGACGTGCTCACCGCGTTCCAGGCGCAGGGGTTGCCCCCGGCGCCTGAGATCGAAGCGGCAATGAAACGCGATATCGAGCGGCTGCAGGCCATGCAGAACGCGGACGGCGGCTTCCCCCTCTGGAAGCGCGGCGAAGAGTCGTGGCCTTACCACACCATCCACGCAGCTAACGCGCTCCAGCGCGCGAAGATGAAGGGCTATGCGGTGCCACAGGAAATGCTGGACGCGGCGCGTGGCTACCTCGTGGACGTGGAGAGCAAGTACCCCTACTGGTACGATCAGTCGATCCGCAACACCCTGAGCGCGTACGCCTTGAACGTGCGTAACCTGATGGGCGACAAGGACGCGGCCAAGGCGCGCAAGCTGTTGGCCGACGCCACGCTCGAAAAGCTGCAGCCCGAGGCGATCGGCTGGCTGCTCTCCGTGCTATCGGACGATCCGGCTTCCCGGACCCAAGTCGAGCAGATCCGCCGCCACCTGCTGAACCGCGTGACGGAGACTGCGGGCGCGGCCCACTTCGCGGCGGACTACGGTGATCAGGATTATGTCATCCTCTACTCAGATCGCCGCGGCGACGGAGTCATCCTCGATGCGATGATCGGCGATACGCCCGATTCCGACCTGATCCCGAAACTCGTCGCGGGGCTGCTCGGCGGCGCAACGCGCGGCCGGTGGTCGAACACGCAGGAGAACGTCTTCATCCTGCTTGCGCTCGACCGCTACTTCAACACCTACGAGGCCGTTACGCCCGACTTCGTCGCGCGCGCCTGGCTCGGCGAGACATACGCGGGCTCGACGGAGTTCCGCGGGCGGACGACCGACTACCAGCTGATCGAAGTGCCGATGGACGTGGTGGCGCAGCAGGTGCCGGCCGGAGGCGCGGCCGCGAACATCATCCTGCAGAAGGAGGGACCCGGCCGGCTGTACTACCGGCTCGGCATGCGCTACGCGCCGCGCGACCTCGATCTGCCGCCCTACGACGCAGGCTTCACCGTGATGCGCACCTATGAGGCAGTGGACGACCTGGGCGACGTGACCCAGGACGACAACGGAGACTGGATCATCAAGGCGGGCGCGCGGGTGCGCGTCAAGCTGACGATGGTCAACCCGGCCCGGCGATACCATGTCGCGCTGGCCGACCCCCTGCCCGCCGGACTGGAGGCGCTGAATCCGGCGCTGGCAACAACAGCCACCCTGCCCCGTGACCAGAACCCGAACGAACCTTCGCCAATGGGGTATTGGTGGTGGTGGGGTCCGTGGTACAACCACCAGAACCTCCGCGACCAGCGCGCGGAGGCGTTCGCAACCACCCTTTGGGAAGGTGTCCACGAGTACAGCTACGTCGCCCGCGCCACCACCCCCGGCCGCTTCGTGGTCCCGCCGGCGAAGGCGGAGGAAATGTACGCGCCTGAGACCTTCGGGCGCAGCGCAGGAGATGTCGTGATCGTGCGCTAAGACCCGGCCGCGAAAAGCAACCCTCGACACGCGAATGGCAGCGAACGCTCGACGCCATTCGCGTGTCTGCGTCAGGGGATGCCTTGCCGACTCAATGCGGCTGTGGTATACACCCACTAGCGAACGTATCTGCCGCAAGACAAGGGACCGTGACAACATTGGAGCCATCCGCGGGAATAATCCTGCTCCCGACCAAGCTGAACCGGCCTCCGCTGACCGGCGACTTCGTCGTGCGCCCGAGACTGCTTGCGAAACTCAACTCCGGCCTGTCGCGTAAGCTCATTCTTATCTCCGCGCCGGCCGGCTTCGGCAAGTCGACGCTGGCGGTCTCGTGGCTTCAGTCGCTCACCTCGCCCAATCCGGTCGGCCCGCCAGTGAACTCCGCCTGGTTCTCCTGCGATGAAGGCGACAACTCGCTCGCGCATTTCCTCCGCTACGTCATCGCCGCGGTGCGCATCGTCTTTCCGAACGCGTTCGAGCGCCTCACCGCGCTGATCGAGGCGCCGGAGCTGCCTCCCGTCGCCTACCTCGCCAACGTCATCCTGGCCGAATTGTCCACCCTGCCCGACGAATTCTTCCTCGTGCTAGAGGACTTCCACCTCATCAACGACCCGGCCACGCATCGTCTCGTCGCCGCGGTCCTGGCGGGCATGTCCCCGCGCGCCCACCTCGTGCTCATCACACGCTACGACCCACCGCTCCCCCTTGCGCGGCTGCGCGTCCAGCAGCAACTCACGGAGGTGCGCGCGTCCGACCTGCGCTTTAGCGAAGCCGAAGCCGCCGCGTTCGTCAGCAACGCTCTCGGCCGGCCGCTCCCGCCCGGCGCGGTGGCGAAGCTCGAGGATCAAACCGAAGGTTGGATCGCCGCGATGCGTCTGGCCGCCATTTCCATGCAGGAGTCATCCGACCCGGAGCAAGTCGTCGACGCGCTGGCAGCCGCGCGCCGTCCCGCAATGGAGTTCCTTGCGGAACAGGTCCTCGAGCAGCAGGACGAGGACATGCGCTACTTCCTGCTCCGCAGCGCCATCCTTGACCGCATGAGCAGCGAGGTCTGCGCCGCGGTGCTGTGCCTGGACGGACCGGCCGGTTCGTGCGGCCGGGACTGGTTGGAGCGCCTCGAGCGCAGCAATATGTTCCTCATCCCGCTCGATGCCGAGCGGAACTGGTATCGCTACCATCACCTGTTCCGCGAATTTCTGCTCGCGCGCCTGGCGCAGACCGCGGACGCGAGCGAGATTGCCGATTCGCACCGCCGCGCAGCCGAGTGGTTCGTTGAACGCGGCCTGGCGGAGGAGGCCACGCGCCACTACCTGGCCGCGGGCGAGACGGACTACGCGGCCGCGATCGTCGGCGAGTGGGCGCTCGACATGAATAATGCGGAGCGCTTAGCCGCAGCGGATCAGTTGCTCGCGCTGTTGCCCCAGCCCCTGACGCGGGCCACCGTGCTGATTGCGAAGTGTTGGACCCTCGTCTTTCGCTGGCGCCTGCGCGACCTCGTCGACAGCCTCGACCAGGCCGCTGCAGCGCTCGCAAACGACGATGCTATGCGCCCTGAAACCGCCGCGCGGCTGACCGCGCACCTCGACGCGCTCGCCGCAATGGCGTCGATCTTTGCGCAGGATGATCCGGCGCGCGGCGCGGAACGCGCGCAATCAGCGCTCGACCGGCTCGCGGCCGGCGACACGCACGCCTACTTCACCGCCATGCTGGTGTTGGGGGTGGCGTTCAACCGGCTCGGCCGCCGCGAGGAGGCGCTCGCCCGGCTCCGCGGGGAGCTGGCCCTGGCGCTCGAAGGCCGCCATAAGGGCGCGTTCCGCCAACTCATCGGCCTCGCCACCATCTACCTGCAGGGCGCGGATCTCGAGCGGTTGGGCGACTGCGCGAGCTCGCTGCTGGAACTGGGCGTCGCGGCAGGCCTCTACAACAGCATTGCGTTCGCCTCCTACTTCCTGGGCTGCAAAGCGTTGTTGCAGGGCGACCCGCTGGCCGCAATTGATCGGTTCGGCCGCGTGGTCGAGCTGCGCTACCTCGCCAATGCCAAGGCGTATCAGGACAGCCTGCACGGACTGGCGCTTGCGCGGCAGGCGCTCGGAGAGGCAGACGCCGCGCAGGAGGCTGCCCAGGCCGCGCTCGCGTTCGCCACGGAGTCGCTCACCCCGCGCGACGCGGCGGAGTCGCGCGCGATCCTGACGCGGCTGGCGCTGCTGCGCGGAGAGGACGCGCGGAAGCTTGCGCTCGGCGATCCGCCGCCCGCGTTCACCTGGAACGCGTACATCGAAATGCCCGCGCTGACCCACGCGCGGCTGCTCCTTGCGCGCGGTTCGCCGGCCGACCTGGCTGCGGCGCAGGTGTATCTGGCAGAAGCGCAGGTGGCGAATCGCGCGGCCCATGACGATCGCCGTCTCGTGGAGGGGCTGGCGCTCGAAGCGGTGGCGTTGTGGCGGCTCGGGCGCAAGCAGGATGCGCGCAGCCGCGCCCAGGAAGCGCTCGCGCTGGCAGAGCCGGGCCGCCTCGCGCTGCCCTTCCTGGAGGCCCGCGCCGACTTCGCGGCCCTCCTTGCCGACTTGCCAGAAGGCGTCGCCGCCACCTTCCGCTCAAGACTCCTTTCGCAGATGGGCGCCGGCGCAACCGCAGCGCGTCGACGCTCGACGGTCAGCCGGGAGGACGCGGAACTCCTGGAGTCGCTCACCAACCGCGAAGAAGAGGTGCTGCGGCTCCTTGTGGAGCGCATGAGCAATAAAGAGATCGCTGAAGCCCTCACCATCTCGCCCCTTACCGCGCACAAGCACGTCACCAACATCCTCGGCAAGCTACAGGTGCGCAACCGCCGCCAGGCCGCGCTTAAGGCCCGCGCGCTCGGTCTCGTCGAATGAGATAACCGCGCGTCTACTCCGTTCTTACACCAACTAAGGCGATGCGCGCCCTCCCCCAATCGCGTATCATGCCCACAATGAGCTCACGCGCCGGCGACGGGCGCACTACCTGCGAGAGGGGGAATTGACCGTGGCACTGAAAGAATATAAACCCGGGACCGCGTTCAGCGGCGTCATCGGCCGCACTTTCGACGTCTCCAGCCCTGCGTGGCCGCAGCCGCTACGCGCGCGCGAAGGCGCGCCCAACGTCCTGTTCATCGTGCAGGACGACACGGGTTTCGGCCAGATGGGGTGCTACGGTAGTCCCATCAAGACGCCCAACATCGACGCGCTTGCAGCCGAAGGGTTGCTCTTCAACAACATGCACACTACCGCGCTCTGCTCGCCGACGCGCTCTTGCATCCTCACCGGCCGCAATCACCATTCGAACGCCATGTCGTGCATCACCGAAGGCTCGACCGGCTTCCCTGGCGGGAACGCCAACATCCCCTTCGAGAACGGGATGCTTTCGGAAATCCTGCTCCAGCAGGGCTACAACACCTATGCCATCGGCAAATGGCATCTCACGCCGGGCGACCAGATCTCCGCGGCCGGTCCTTATGATCGCTGGCCGCTTGGCCGCGGCTTCGAGCGCTTCTACGGCTTCCTCGGCGGCGACACCCACCAGTACTACCCCGAGTTGGTGTACGACAATCACTCGGTCGAGCCGGAAAAGACCCCGGAAGAGGGCTACCACCTCACGGAGGACCTGGTCGACCACGCAATCGCGTTCATCGCAGACGCCAAGCAAGTCGCGCCTAACAAGCCCTTCTTCATGTACTTCTGCCCCGGCGCCATGCACGCGCCGCATCACGTGTCCAAGGAATGGTCAGACGAGTACAAGGGCCAGTTCGACGATGGTTGGGACGCGTACCGGGAGAAGGTCTTCGCGCGGCAGAAAGAGCTCGGGATCGTGCCGGCGGACGCGGAGCTCTCACGGCACGACCCCGACGTGCAGGAGTGGGACTCTCTCTCCGCGGACGAGAAGCGCCTCTACGCGCGCATGATGGAGGTTTTCGCCGGGTTCCTCACACATACCGACTACCACTACGGCCGCCTGTTCGATTTCCTGAAGAGCATCGGCGAGTGGGACAATACCATCATTATGTTCATCTCAGACAACGGGGCCAGCTCTGAGGGTGGGCCGACCGGCTCTGTGAACGAGAACAAGTTCTTCAACAATGTCCCCGATTCGCTCGAACAGAACCTGGCAATGATCGACGACATCGGGATGCCCAATACCTTCAACCATTACGCGTGGGGCTGGACCTGGGCAGGCAACACGCCTTTCAGGCGCTGGAAGCGCGAGACCTACCGCGGCGGCATTAGCGACCCGTTCATCATTCACTGGCCGAAGGGCATCCAGGCGAAGGGCGACGTCCGCACGCAGTACGCGCACGCTATCGACATGGCCCCGACGATCCTCGAACTGCTCGCCGTCGAGCCGCCCACCGCGATCAAGGGCGTCACGCAATCCCCGATCGAGGGCCACAGCTTCGCCCACGCGCTGGACGACTCGCTCGCGCCCTCAAAACACATCACGCAGTACTTCGAGATGATGGGCCATCGCTCGATCTACCACGACGGCTGGCGCGCAATTTGCCCGTGGCCGGGCACATCCTTCAAAGAGGCCGGCATGTTCTTCGGCGCGCCGATCGACAAGGACAAGCTGACCGAGCTGGACGCGAAGGGTTGGGAACTCTACCACGTCGACGAGGACTACGCGGAGAACCACAACATCGCTGAGCAGAACCGGGCCAAGCTGATCGAGATGATCGCCACCTGGTACGTCGAAGCCGGCAAATACAACGTGCTCCCGGTCGACGGCCGCGGCACCCAGCGCTTCGCCGAGCCAAGACCCGCTATCGCTGTCAACCGCACGAGCTACACCTACTATCCCAATACGCAGATGGTCCCCACGAACGCCGGGCCGCAGTTCCTCAACCGGCCCCACAGCATCACCGCGGACGTTGAAATCCCGGCCGGCGGCGCTGAGGGCGCGCTCCTCTCTGCAGGCGACGTGCAGGGCGGTTTCGCGCTTTACATGCAGGACGGCCGGCTGCACTACGTCTACAACTACGTGGGCGCCGAGTTCTACCACGCCGAGTCGAACGCGCGCGTGCCGGAAGGCCACCACAGTCTCCGCCTGGAGTTCGAGGTCACGGGCAAGCCTGACATCGCGTCCGGCAAGGGTGCGCCGGGCTGCGCTCAGCTTTACATCGATAATAAGCTGGTGGGCGCAGTCGACGTGCCGCTCACGATGCCGCTGATCATCGGGCTGGCCGGCGGGGTCGTCGCGGGTGCGGACACCGGCTCGCCTGTGTGGGACAAGTACAAGCCGCCGTTCAGGTTCACGGGCAAGCTGCATAGCGTCACGGTGGACGTAAGCGGGGAACTGATCAAGGACGACGAGGCCGCGCTGCGGGCCATCCTCGCGCGGCAGTAGGCAGGCGCGCGTTCCTGCGCTAAGGGCGCCTGACAAAGCCGCCGTCGTAGGGGCGACCGGTGGTTGCCCCTACAAGTTGTATTAGGTGCGCTGAATACCAGACCCGACGGGTCTCTTGCGGCGAAGCTGGCAAGAGACCCGTCTTTGGTTCACGCGACCGGGATCTCCTGCCGGTGCTGATACCCCGGCTCCACTTCCTGCCGCCGCAAAATGCCGGCAATTTCGCGCCACGCGCCAACCAATCCCCGCGGGCTCGGCGGCAAGTCAGCCTTCACGTACTCATGCAGCTTCGGCAGGTTGTAGCACGGCACCGCCGCGTACATGTGGTGCTCCGTGTGGTAGTTCATGTTCCAATAGATAAAGCGGAAGAACGGATTTATGAGGATGGTGCGGCAGCACAACCGGTAGTCGGGCGTGTTGTCGATCAGCCCCGTGTGCTGTGTGTTATTGAGCAGCCACTGCAAGCCGTTGCCGTAGAATGGCGCGAGCGTGACCAGCACCGGCACAAGCCACCAGCCCAGCGCCAGCGAAACGACCACGATGAGCGCGTGGCCGAGCAGGTGCAGCCGCGCATAGCGGAATAGCGCGCGCCGTTCCTCAACTGCTTCCGGCGGAAACAGGTGATTCTCCCACTGCCCCTCCAGCCGCCCCATACTGAACCGGACGAACTCGCTGAACCGCTTCCACAACTCCCACGGGCTGACTATCAGCACCTTGAGGAAGCTGACGACGGTCAGCCGCGCGGGCAACACCACTTCGAGGTCGTCCGGCGGATGCAGCGTCCACTTGTGGTGCTCCTGGTGGCTCGCCCAAAAAATGACCGGGTTATACCAGCTCAGGAAGCTGACGACGTTGAGAAAGAAGGTGTTCAGCGCCTTCGTCTTGAACACGCTCCTGTGGCACAGCTCGTGGAAGCCGTTCAGCAAAAACGCCCACAGTGCGCCGTGGAGGTAAACGACAGCGACAAACACGGGGATACGCGCGGGGCCGGAGAGGCGGTAGAGAGCAGCCCAGGCTGCGACGCCGGTGATAAGAAGCAGGCCGAGATGGCCGAGCGTCTGGATCAGGCCCTTCGCGTCGCTACGCTGGTTGAGCACGGGCAGCGCATCGCGCGGCACGGGCGAGCGGCGCCACTGGATGCGGCGGTCGGTCTGTCGTGGGGGCATGAGGAAACGGCTCCGACGGGGAATGCGCAGAGTCCCGGCGGGAACACCGAAACAGGGGCGCCCCGCCGGGTTTGAAGTGACTTGTTACATCTCTTCCTGGACGCTGTACCGGAACTTCTTCCGCGCCTCCAGCATTGCGCGGCGCAAGATCTCATGCACCTTGTCCGGCTCCGCGACGTTGGAGAGAACGAGCTTGGGCATTGACGGATCCGCGCTCTGGATGTGGATGTCGCCGATGTCGATCATCCGCTCCCCAATCCCCTGCGTGCGGTCGAGGTCCTGAATTCGGATCAGCTCGATGTCGTCGAAATCCCTGCCCAACAGGCCATAGCGCGCGCGGACACGCTCATTGGTGATCTTGTAATGCGTGGTCAGTGAGAGGAACGGCCGCCCCTCCCACAGCACCTTCTCTTCCTCTGCCAGCGTCTCCCCGGCCGCCGCTGCCTGCTGCGCCGGCAACCCTGCCTGCTCAAACTCGCTGTCGATCGCAACCAGCACGCCGTCGACGATCGCATCGACAAGGGTGTCGAGCTGCTCCTTCGGGATCGCTGTCACCGACACGCCGCTCGACGCGATTGACTGCCACACGCGCGTGCGGACTCTCTCTCGGGTTTCCTGGATGGACATTTGGCGCTCCTTCCCGTTAGGTTTCCGTTGCGGGCATTGTAGGGCTATCGCGGGTAAATGGCAACACGGAATAATCCAATGGCACGGTGCCGCAAGGTCAATGACTCCGTGTCATTGCGTTTGCTCAATCTCATCTGCCGTGAAACTGATGCTCTGATACACCGCATGAAACGCGACCACCGCCAGCGACACGTGCACGTTGAGCGACGGCGCCTTGCCGTACATGGGGATAAACACGGCCGAGTCGCACAGCGCCAGCGTCGCCTTCGACACGCCCAACCCCTCGCTCCCCACCAGCAAGCATGTCTTCTCTGGATACTCGAACGCATAGTACGGCTGTGCGCCCGTCGCCAGCTCGATCGCGCAGACATGAAAGCCGTGGCGCTTGACGTCCGCGATGGCCGCGGCATCCTCCGCGAAATAGTCCCACTTGACGCGGCGATGTGTCCCCCGACCCACGCCGGCAATCGTGGGATGCGGCGGCTGCGGCGTTGTGTTGGTCAGCAGCAGCCGCGTCGCGCCGACGCAGTCCGCAATGCGAAAGGCCGCGCCTACATTCACCGGGTCCTCCACGCTGCGCAGCAGGAATGCCAGCTCGATGCTGGGCCTTGCGACCTGCCTGAGGAATTCCTTCGTTTCCTTCTTCTTGTGGAGCTGCTTCATGGGTTTGTCCGTTGTCATGCGGCGAGTGTAGCAGACCCGGCCACTTTGCGAAAACGTAGACTCGCGCGATTCTCGTTCCGATTGCATCCTTCCCTACTGTAATATCGCGCGCCCGGACGTTTACCAATACTGACAGCCAGCCCTGATTGCTCATTGTGAAGTGGAGGATGGCATGAGCAGGCGGCTAACAACGGCGCGTCTCAGCGCCGCGTTTCTCGTTCTCGCGATCTTGTCGGGCTGCGCGCAGTCGCTGCCCGCGGTGGTGGGGCCGTCGACGTCGGGCGACTCATACTACCCCGCCCTGGGCAACGGCGGTTATGACGTCAAGCGCTATGTCATCGCGCTCGACATCCTGCCGGAGAGCAACACGGTCGCCGGCGAAACCCGGATCGAAGCAATCGCCACCGAACAGCTAGGGGCCTTCTACCTCGACTTCACCGGCCTCACCATCGACGAAGCGCAGGTCAACGGGAACGCCGCCAAATTCGAGCAGGAGCAAGCCGAGTTGCTCCTCACGCCATCCCGCCCGCTCACCGCGGGCCGAGACTTCACGGTGACCATCCGCTATCACGGTCAGCCCGGCCCTGCGCCGGATGTCGTGTACGGCAGCGAAGGGCTGGGCTGGGCGCATGATACGGACGGCTCCATCAACGCGATGAACGAGCCAAGCGGCGCGCGCGGCTGGTTCCCCGCCAACGACCACCCTCGCGATAAGGCGGCGTTCCGGTTCGAGGTCACGGTGCCCAAGCCCTGGATTGTCGTCGCCTCCGGCGAGCCGCGGGAACAAAGCGACCTCGGCGACCGCACGCGTTTCATCTTTGAATCCGCGCAACCCACTACTACCTATCTGACATCCGTTAACGTCGGTCAATATGAAGTCGAGACGCTGGACGGCCCGAACGGCGTCGTCATCCGCAACTACTTCCCTCCGGAATACTATGAAGGCCAGAGGACGCATTTCCGGAAAGCTCCGGAGATGATCGCCTACTTCAGCAGCCTCTTTGGCCCTTACCCCTTCAAGGCGTACGCTTCCGTCATTGCGAGCGACGCGCACCCGTTGTGCGCGGGGTCCATTGGGGGAGCCGAGCAGCACGAATTGGTCGTCTTGTGCCCCTCCTTGCCTTCCGCCGCAGCCGATGTCATTGCGCACGAGATCGCTCACCAGTGGTTCGGCAACAGCGTCAGTCTGGAAGCATGGCAGGATGTGTGGCTCAAGGAAGGCATGGCCACCTATGCCGAGTGGCTCTGGCAGACGCGCGAAAGGGACCTCCAGACGCTCGACAAGGTTGCCAAGGTCTATGCGGATGCGTATCAGGCTACGGCGCCCGTGGGCGATCCTGGCGCGAACAGACTCTATAATGACGAGCCCTACATTGGCGGCGCGCTCGTCATACACGCGCTCCGCAAGCAGGTGGGCGAAGAGGCTTTCTTTAAGCTGCTGCGCACGTATCTCGAACGCTACCGCGATGGGACGGCAAGCTCGGAGGAGTTCATCGCCGTTGCAGAGGAAGTCAGCGGGCAGGAGTTGTCCGCGCGGTTCGACGAGTGGCTGAACAAGATGGGCGAACCCGCGATCGACTAAAGCTGCGCGCAACCGCTGCCAGACCTTCGAGGTTTTGACCTTCACCGAAGCTGAGGTCACCCTCGAAGGTCTTTGGTGAGCGGTTTCATCGCTGCGATTCGTTCACACTGCGGCCAATTCGTCTCTCGCTCAAAGTTCGGGATGGCGCGGCGCTTTCGCGGCTTGACAAACCTCGAAAACCGCGCTATCATCCCGCCCATCTTGTGACCCGCACTTCAAGAGGCTGCTAAAGATGCTTTACCTGCTCAGCGGCGCGAGCTTCTACTTTTATTATTCCAGCCCGCCCCGGCTTTGCCCCCCGCCGGCTGGAACAGGTTTGCCGCTGAAGCAATGACGCCAGAGTCCAGCCAAGATTAGCCGAGCGTGGAGGCCCAGCTTCCACGCTCTTTTTATTGTCCGTCGCCGGAAGGAGCCGGTCACCACTAAGAATCAATGAACCAAAGGTTCACTAAGGGCTTAGCAAGCTTCGTGAAACTTAATGTCTTG
This sequence comes from Anaerolineae bacterium, assembly GCA_025454635.1. GTDB lineage: Bacteria > Chloroflexota > Anaerolineae > CG2-30-64-16 > CG2-30-64-16 > JALOOB01. The sequence continues at coordinate 25,036 of JALOOB010000013.1, read as the reverse complement.
GGTTCTTGGTGGTGAGCGTGACCCCCGACCTACATCTGGAGGAGATCATGGCCGTTCGAGGCATCCGCGGGGCCACCACCGTGGCCGCCAACACCGTCGAGGAAATTCTCACCGCCACCCAGGAACTGCTCGCTGCGATCGTCACGGCGAACGGGGTCAGCCCGGAGGATGTCGCGAGCGCCATCTTCACCGTCACGCCTGACCTCAACGCCGCGTTCCCGGCCCGCGCCGCGCGCGAGTTCGGCTGGCATCACGTCCCCCTGCTCTCCGCGGTCGAAATTGAGACCAACGAGGGCTTGCCGCGCACGGTCCGCACGCTCATCCACTGGAACACTGAGCGCCCCATCTACGACGTGCGCCACATCTACCTGCGGGGCGCGGTCGCGCTCCGCCCGGACATCGGCTCCGAGTTCACGCCCATTGAGCCGCCGGTCGTTGAGGAGCCCAAGAGCAACGGCAAGGCGCGCGTCGAGTCACCGCGCACGGTCGCCTTCCAGGGCGAGCCGGGCGCCTACTCGCAGGAAGCCATCTTCCAGCACTTCGGCCGTCAGGTGAACACCGTGCCGTGCGCTACGTTCGAGGACGTTTTCCGCGCGGTCGAGGACGGCACGGCCACCCTCGGCTTGCTGCCGGTGGAAAACTCGCAGGCAGGCTCGATCAACCAGGCATTCGACCTGCTCCTTGACCACGACCTGCGCGTCGTGGGCGAGGTCAAGCTCCGCGTGCGCCACTGCCTGCTCGCTCCGTCGGGAACGAAGCAGTCCGAAATCAAGCGCGTCCATTCGCACTACCAGGCCCTCGCCCAGTGCGAACGGTACCTCCGCACGCGTGGGTGGGAAGCCATCGTCGCCTATGACACCGCGGGCGCAGCGAAAGACCTTGCCGCCGATCCGCAGCCCGGCACGGCCGCCATTGCCAGCGCGCTAGCCGCCGAAACCTACGGCCTGGAAGTGCTCGACGCCGGCATCGAGGACTCGCCGGATAACACCACTCGCTTCTTCCTGCTCGGCCGGGAGGAGCCGCCCCCCGCAAAGGTCAACAAGACCAGCATCGTTTTCGCCACGATGCACACGCCAGGCGCGCTTTACCACGTGCTCGGCGAGCTGGCGACGCGCAGCATCAACCTGACCAAAATCGAGAGCCGCCCACGGCGCAACCGCCCGTGGCACTATGTCTTCTACGTCGACCTGGAAGGCCACTGGCAGGACGCGACGATCAACCGCGCGCTGCTCGGCCTGCTGACGCGCACCGCGTTCCTGAAGCTGCTTGGCAGTTACCCCGCGGCAAACGAGTAGATATTGAAGATTGGGGAGTGAAGATTGAAAATCGGCGGGCCACCTTCAATCTTCAATTTGCAATCTTCGATTTCTAAAGGAGTCACACATGATTGTCGTCATGAAACGCTCGGCCACCGCGGCCGAGATCGACACCGTCGTCCAGCAGGTCGAAACGCTGGGCTACAAGGCGCACCTGTCGCAGGGCACCGAGCGCACTATCATCGGCGTCGTCGGAGACGACCGCCCGGTCCAGTCCCACAATTTCGAAATGCTCGCGGGCGTGGAGCAGGTCGTCCGCATCCTCCAGCCGTTCAAACTGGCGAGCCGCGACTTCCACCCCGAGAACACCGTGATCGACGTGCGCGGGGTCGAAGTCGGCGGCCCGAAAATCACGATGATCGCCGGCCCGTGCTCGGTCGAGAGTCGCGCCATGCTCATCGAGACCGCGTGCGCGGTCAAGGAAGCGGGCGCCGACCTCCTGCGCGGCGGCGCGTTCAAACCGCGCTCCTCCCCCTACTCCTTCCAGGGGTTGGGTGAGGACGGGCTGGAGATGCTCGCCGAGGCGCGCGAGGAGAGCGGCCTGCCCATCATCACCGAGGTCATGTCGCCCGAGGCCGTGCCGCTCGTGGGCAAGTACACCGATGTGTTCCAGATCGGCGCGCGCAACATGCAAAACTTCGCGCTGCTGCTCTCGGTCGGCAAGACACGCACGCCCGTCTTCCTTAAGCGCAGCATGATGGCGACCGTGCAGGAGACATTGATGGCTGCCGAGTATGTGCTGAGCGGCGGCAACCGGCAGGTGATGGTCTGCGAGCGCGGCATCCGCACGTTCGAGACGGCCACCCGAAACACACTTGACATCAACGGCATCGCCCTGATGAAGCAATGGACGCACCTGCCCATCTTCGGCGACCCGAGCCACGGCACGGGCAAGTGGGAGCTGATCGCGCCGACCGCGCGGGCGTGCATCGCCGCGGGCGCCGACGGCCTGATGATCGAGGTGCATCCCAATCCGGCGCAGGCCATGTCTGACGGCGCGCAGTCGCTCAAGCCGGAAAAGTTTGCTGCGCTCGTGCGCGAACTGAAGCAGCTCGCGCTCGCAGTTGGAAGGACACTCTGAGAGTGGAAACGGAATTGAACGCAAATGACGCAGATTTTGGTGGATCAGCGTGATCTCAAGGGGCTCCTTGCGAATCCACCCCATCTTCGTTATCCGCGTTGAATTCCAGCTCCCCCACAGACGGTGATTTATGCCGGACAAACCTTCTATCTGCATTGTCGGGCTCGGCCTGATGGGCGGGTCGCTCGCGCTCGCGCTGCAGCGCGCGGAGTGGCCGCGCAAGATCATCGGCGTCAGCCGCAGCCCGGCCACACGCGCGGCCGCGCAAGCCAGCGGCGCAATCGACCGCGCCGGCGCGACGCTGGCGGAGGCCGCGCCCGACGCCGATGTCATCGTCCTTGCCACACCCGTCCGCGCGCTGCTCTCTCAACTCGACGAAGTCGCCCGCCACGCGCGGCCCGGCGCGCTCGTCCTCGACCTCGGTAGCGCAAAGGGCGAGGTCTGCGCGGCCATGGCGCGCCTCCCTGAGGGGCTTCAACCCATCGGCGGACACCCCATGTGCGGCAAGGAGACCGGCGGGTTCGCGTCCGCCGACGCGGACTTGTACAGCGGCAAGACATTCGTCCTTTGCCCGCTCTCGCGCACGTCGGAGGCCGCGCTGCTGACCGCCACCGCGCTGGCCGAAGCTGCGGGCAGTCGGGCGCTCGTCCTCGATCCTTCCGAGCACGACCGCGCGGTCGCCGCGATCAGCCACCTGCCCTATCTTGCGGCGACAGGGCTCGTCAACGCGGTCGCTGCGGGCAACGATCCGCTGGCCTGGGCGCTCGCGGCGTCCGGCTTCCGCGACACGACGCGCGTCGCAGCCAGCGATGCGGCCATGTTTCTCGACATCCTGATGACGAACCGGCCCGCGGTGCTCGCGTGGCTCGATCTCTTCGCCACGGAAATGGCGTCGCTGCGCGCCGCGCTCGCCGCAGGTGACGAAGCCGCGTTGAGCGAACGGCTCGCCGCCGCGAGCGCCCTGCGGAGCGGTTTGAAGTTGTAGGCCACGGCGACCAGACGGGTTCTCGGGAATCTCACAGTTGGCTCACACGAAAGGCGCGGCCCTATGTCCGATCTCATCATCCATCCCTCCGGCCCCCTCCGCGGGACTGTTGCCGTTCCCGGCGACAAGTCCATCACGCACCGCGCGCTGATGCTCGCGCCCCTTGCCAGGGGCGAAACGGTCGTCGAGGGTTGGGTGCCGGCTGAGGTGTTCTGCGCGTCCGCGGCAAGGGCCTGCGGGCGCTCACCCCGCCCGCGGGGACGCTCTTCTGCGAGGGGTCCGGCACGACGATGCGCCTGCTCGACGGGACGGAACCGCTGCGCCGGCGCCCCATGGGCCGGGTGGCCGAGCCGTTACGCCTCATGGGCGCCACCGTGAACGGCGCGGACGGCGGCAGATTCCCGCCGCTGGCCATCACGGGGGGCAACCTGCGCGGGATCGACTACACCCTGCCAGTCGCCAGCGCGCAGGTCAAGTCAGCTATCCTGCTTGCGGCGCTGTTTGGCGAGGGCGAGACCACCGTGCGCGAGCCCGGTCCCTCGCGCGACCACACCGAGCGGATGCTGCGCTGGTTCGGCGTAGAGGTGGAGACGGATGGGCCGATCGTGCGGCTGCGCGGGGGGCAAGCGACCATTGATTATCCCCGGCGATTTCTCATCGGCCGCGTTCCCGCTGGTGGCGGCAACCATCGTGCGGCGCTCGCGCGTCACGCTCGCCAACGTTGGCCTCAACCCAACGCGCACGGGCCTGCTCGACCTGCTGCTCGAGATGGGCGGGGTCGCGGCGCAGGCGTACGATTTGGGGATCTCGGAGAGTGCCGAGGACACAGAGGGGGTCGGCGAGCCGGTCGGAGAATTGGCCGTTCTCCACGCGGACCTCCACGCGGTCGAGGTCGCCGGCGACACTGTCGTGCGCGCCATTGATGAGTTCCCCATCTTCGCCGTCCTTGCCACCCAGGCGGAGGGGACGACGATCGTACGCGACGCAGCCGAGCTCCGCGTGAAAGAATCGGACCGCATCGCCTCGGTCGCGACGGAACTGCGCAAGATGGGCGCAAAGGTCGAGGAGCGTCCCGACGGCATGGCGATCACCGGGCCGGTCAAGTTGCGCGGCGCGGAGGTCGAGTGCCACCGCGATCACCGCCTCGCCATGGCGCTGGCGGTCGCCGGTCTCGTCGCAGACAGTCCGACAATCGTTAAGGGTGCGCAGGCGATCAACGATTCGTTCCCCGGCTTTGTCGAGGCCATGCGGCAGCTCGGCGCGCAGATAAAATGGGAGTAGGACGCAGATAACGCAGATAAGGCGGATCGACACGATCTCGATCAAGATTATGCTGATCCACCCCATCTGCGTCATCTGCTTGCCGTTTCGCAGCCAAGATGGCAAGGATGATTTCAGGAAACACACGATTGGTCGGGGTGATCGGCTGGCCTGTCAGCCACAGCCGCAGCCCCGCCATGCACAACGCGGCGTTCGCCGCGCTCGGGCTCGACTGGGCGTATGTCCCGCTGCCGGTGGAGCCGGACCGCGTGGATGAGGCGCTGCGCGGCCTCCGCGCGCTCGGCTTCCGCGGCGCGAACGTCACCGTGCCGCATAAGCAGGCGGTCATTCCTTACCTCGACGAACTCACCGCCGCGGCGCGCGCCGTTGGCGCGGTGAACACGATCATCGTGCGGGAGGACGGGTCGCTGCTGGGCGACACGACGGACGGCTACGGGTTCCTGGCCGATCTGCGCGAACATAACGTGTTGATCGGCAGTCGCAGCATCGTAATCGGCGCAGGGGGCGCCGCGCGCTCGGTCGTCTTCGCGCTGACCGAAGCCGGCAGCGAGGTCGCGGTGTGCGCGCGGGACGCGTCAAAGGCAGAGGAGTTATGTCGAGCCGTGCGCGCAGCGCATCCCGGTGCGCGGGTGTCCGCTCACCCCTTCCCCAACGCGCTTCCGTCCCTAACGCAGGCTACGCCTCAACCCGAATTAATCGTCAACGCGACCAGCCTCGGTCTGCATGAGGGCGATCCGCTGCCATGGACGGAAGCCGCCGTGATTGGGCCGGGGCAAGTGGCCTATGACCTGATCTATCACCGCGAGACGGAGTGGCTGCGGCTCGCGCGCGAGCGCGGCGCCACCACCATCAACGGGTTAGGCATGTTGGTCCACCAGGGCGCGCGCGCTTTTGAGCTGTGGACGGGCGCGTCCGCGCCGGTGGATGTGATGCGGGCCGCGGCGGAAGGCGCGCCGCTTTCTGACATCATGGTCGCTCTGACGCTGGGGCGAGCGATGCGTGAGGCAAACGTTGATGACGCGGTTGATGAGGCGAAAATCAACGATGGTCTGATGGGCAAGGAGAACGGGCGTGACCTTAAGGGGGAGGTGGAATAAATGGCCGAATCTGCTTCAAGAGGGCCGGCAGACTCTCAGTTACGGTATCCCAAACACGGTCCAAATCCACGTTGTCGTAGTCGTGAATGAGCCTGTCGCGCATGCCCGCCATATCTTTCCACGGGATTTCGGCATGGAATTGGCGGAATTCGGGCGAAAGACGCTTGACGGCTTCGCCAATGACAAGGATCTGATGCATCACGGCAGATTGAGTCTTGATGTCGTCGAAGAACTCAGCAGAGTCCATTTCGCGAATAAACTCGGCGATGTTTTCGCAGGCGTTAGCGATGTCCAGGAGCACAACTTCATCCCGCGACATAGACTGGCTCCTCACTGCCGAAGATGGCCGCTTTGCGGAGGTAGTTGCGGCTGCGCTCGAGCCCGCGGCGAGTGACAAGATCCACGTCCCGCCCAAGCATCTGCTCAAGTTCCTCTTCCATATGAGCGAGGTCAAACAGGCTCCATCCCGCATGCGGCGCGAAGGAGACGAGCAAATCAATGTCGCTGTCCGGCCGGAAGTCGTCGCGCAGCACCGACCCGAACACCGACAGTTCGGTGATCTTCCATCGCTCGCAGAACGCTCGGATCTGCTCCATCGGCCAGTCAAAGTTGCGGTTGATCATGCCCTCCCTCCTGCGCAAGGAGGCAACAATGCCCTTGCCGTAGGTCTTCGATGATGATAACATGCCCGGCGCAGCGATACAAAGGCATTGGACAGGAGTCGTGAAGCAACCCATCATCGGCTGGCATCAGGACGACGAGGGGGACTGGGTGGCGGAGCTGGCGTGCGGGCACGGACAGCATGTGCGCCACAACCCGCCGCTGCGATTCCGCTCGTGGGTGTTGGAGCCGGAGGGCCGGGCGCGCTTTCTCGGCTACGAGTTGAACTGCGTGCGCTGCGACGACGAACAGGATGCGCAAGGAGAGCTAGCTGGACGAATTGACGACTGAGCGATTGGTGATACGACCTTTCGGACGCGACGACCTCCCCACGATCCACCGCATCTTGCGCGAGGCGTTCCATTCGAACGAGGCCGACGCGCCCCGCGCGCTGGCCGAGCGCGGGACCTGGCTCGAGTGGAACCAACTCAACGCCGAGTGGCTCCCGCGCATGGGCCAGCCCCCTTACGGCGACCGCGCAATCGCGCTGCGCGAGACCGGCGACGTTATCGGCGCGGCCGGCTACGTCCCCCTGCTCATGCCCTTCGACCAGATCCCCGAGCTGACGCGGACGCCCGGACCATCCATGGCGGGGGAGATGACGCCGGAGATCGGCCTGTTCTGGGCCATCGACCCGGTGCGGCAGCGTCGCGGATACGCGACAGAGGCTGCGCGGGTGCTCATCGCCTTCGCGTTCGACCATTTGCGGCTCTGGCGCATCCTCGCCACAACCGAACACGATAACCACGCGTCGCAGGCCGTCATGCTCAAGGCGGGCATGACACTCACCCGCAACCCCCTGCCCGAGCCGGAGTGGATGCAGGTGGTCGGCGTGCGATACGCTCACGCGCCCGCTGCGGATACGTATGAACCACCGGGGTTAACCACCTGATGAGCAATCTCCGTTTTCTTACTGCCGGCGAGAGCCATGGTCCATCGCTCACCGCGATCCTCGAAGGCATGATCGCCGGGCTGCCACTACGCGCCGACGACATCGACCGCGACCTCGCGCGGCGGCAGGTGGCCTACGGCGCGGGCGGGCGCATGAAGATCGAGAAGGACAGCGTCCGCATCACTGCGGGTATCGCCGCCGGGTTAACGACCGGCGCGCCGATCTCGCTCGAAGTGCCCAACCTCGACTATAAATCGTGGGCCGAGAAGGACATCCCCCCGATGACCATCCCGCGGCCCGGCCACGCGGACCTCACCGGCGCAATCAAGTACGGCTATCGCGACCTGCGCCTTGCGTTGGAGCGGGCGAGCGCGCGCGAAACGACGATGCGGGTCGCGGCCGGCGCTATATGCCGCAAGTACCTCGCGCAGTTCGGCATCGCGGTCGGCGGTTATGTCACGAGTATCGGAGAAGTCGAGGCCGCCTTGCCCACCGGCATGCCATATGCTGAGCGTTTCGCCGCAGCCGAGGAAAATGATGTGCGCTGCCCGGACGCCGCCGCGGTCGAACCCATGCGTCAGGCGATTTGGGACGCGATGCAGGCAAAGGACACGCTTGGCGGGGTCTTTGAGGTGGTCATCCTCGGCGCGCCGCCCGGTCTCGGCTCGCACGTCCACTTCGACCGGAAACTGGACGCGCGGCTCGCCGCGGCCATGCTCAGCATCCAGGCGATGAAGGGCGTGGAAATCGGCACTGCGTTCGCCAATGCCCGCCTGCGAGGCACGCAGGTGCACGATGAGATTGTCCTCGGCGAAGACGGCGCCCTTCAGCGCAAGACGAACCGCGCCGGCGGCCTCGAAGGCGGAGTCACCACGGGCGAGCCCATCGTGCTCCGCATCGCTATGAAGCCGATCAGCACCACGCTGACCCCGCTCATGTCGGTTGATCTCGCCACCGGTGAGCCCGCGCCGACAAAGTACGAACGCAGCGACTTCTCCGCCGTCCCGCGCGCGGTGGTCATCGGCGAGGCAATGGCCGCGTGGGTGATTGCCGGTGCGCTCCTGGAGAAGTTGGGCGGGGACTCCCTTGAGGAGCAACTGCCGCGGTTCGCAGCATTGCGGCGCAGCCGCCTGGCCGACGTGCCGATGAACGGAGCGGCGTGGCGGTTTGGGTACGAGGGGTGACCTCCGGCCCCGCGCTCTCAGCATAGAGGAGTAGCCTCTTTGGCGGGTAACAATATCATCCTCACAGGCTTCATGGGAACGGGCAAATCCACTGCCGGCCGCATCCTCGCGGAGCAGCTTGGCTGGACCTTTGTCGACCTCGATGAACGCATCGCCCGCTCCGCAGGCAAGGCAATCCCGGCCATCTTCGCCGAGGACGGCGAGCAGGCGTTCCGCGACCTCGAAACTGACGCGTGCCGCAGTCTTGTCGAAGAGAGTCGCCTGGTCGTTGCCACGGGCGGAGGCGCGGTGCTGCGCGCGGCGAACCGGGAGGCGCTAGAAGCTGCCGGGACAGTCATTTGTCTCGAGGCCGCGTCCGACGCCATCCTCCAACGCGTTGGGAAGGACGCCGGTCGGCCGATGCTCGGCCACCCGCAGAGCGAGAACGATCTGCAGGCGCGCATCGCCACGCTGCTCGAACAACGAGCGCCAGCCTACGCGCTCGCGCCCCACCACGTCAACACGACAAGCCTGACCCCCGACGAGGTTACGCAGCGCATCCTCGCGATCACGGCTAATCTGCCCGAGGGCGCGCGCCGCCTCCCGGTCCCGCCGCCGGCGTCCGAAGATCACGGTTACGACATCCTGATTGCGGAGGGTCTGCTGCACGAGGCAGGGTCACGCCTGATTGCGGCGGGCATCCAACCGGGACGGTGCGCGGTCATCACGAACCGGACACTGGCGGAGCATCACCTGCCCGCGCTCGAAGCCTCGCTCGCCGCAGTCGGGTTCGAGCCAGTCGTCCTTCTCGCGCCGGACGGCGAGGCGCACAAAAACCTCGCTACCGTGGGAGAGTTGTTGGAGGGCCTGGCCACGGCGAAGCTGGCGCGCAACGAGCCTGTCATCGCTCTCGGCGGCGGAGTGATCGGGGACACGGCGGGCTTCGTCGCGGCGACCTGGCTGCGCGGCGCGCCCTTCGCGCAGATTCCGACCACCCTGCTTGCGATGGTCGATTCCAGCGTAGGCGGCAAGGTGGGCGTCGACCTGCCGCAAGGCAAGAACCTCGTTGGCGCATTCAAGCAACCCGCGCTGGTGCTCATCGATCCCGACACGCTCCGCACCCTGCCGCCCGCCGAGTTCCGCTCAGGGCTGGCCGAGGTGGTCAAGGCCGGCATCATCGGCGATCCGCAGCTTTTCCGCGAGTTGCAGAGCGACGGCCCCGCCTCGCTGCCCGATATGATCGGCCGCGCAGTGCGCGTTAAGGCCGACATTGTTCGCCGCGACCCTTATGAGCGGGGCGACCGCGCCTGGCTCAACCTCGGCCACACCTTCGGCCACGCGCTCGAGCTATACTCCAACTTCTCCCTGCGTCACGGCGAAGCGGTGAGCATCGGCATGGTTGCCGCCGCTGCGCTGAGCGAGCGCATCGGCGCGTGCGATGGGTCCGGGGACGGACACGGCCTAACCGATGTGCTGGCGGAAATGCTCGCGCGCCTAGGCCTGCCGACGAGCTATTCGTTCGACGAGGACGCAGTTCTGGCGGGGATGGGGACTGACAAAAAGCGCCGGGGCCGCTCGCTGCGCTTCGTGGTCATCGAGCGCATCGGAAAAGTGCGCGTAGCCGACCATGTCGCAGAGGATGACGTCCGCTCGGCATTGAGCAGAATTCAACGCAGATGACGCGCCTTCTCTGCCACGAATTTCACGAATGACCCAAATTACTCGAATTCGTGAAATTCGTCTAATTCGTGTCATTCGTGGCGGCCTCGCCACCTGTCGGGAGAAGATATGAAGCGCATTCTTGTCCTCCACGGCCCGAACCTTAACCTGCTCGGCACACGCGAGCCGGGCGTCTACGGCGCGACGACGCTGGCCGAGATCAACGCCATGCTTGAGCAAGCGGCGGCGGAGAGGGGCGCGGAGTTGCTCATCCTCCAGTCGAATCACGAGGGCGCGCTCATCGACGCGCTGCACGAGGCGCGCGGGTGGGCAGATGGTGTGCTGATTAATCCCGGCGCGCTGACCCACTACTCCTACGCGCTACGCGACGCAATTGCCGCGGTCGCCCTGCCCACCGTCGAGGTCCACCTGAGCAACGTCCACGCTCGTGAGCAGTTCCGCCACACCTCCGTGCTCGCGCCCGTGTGCCTCGGGCAGATCAGCGGCTTCGGCGCGCGGAGTTACCTGCTAGGGCTGATCGCTCTGGCAGGTTGAGGCGCATTTCGCGGCTAAACCTTCCCCGTTCCCCCGCAGCGCGGGCACTGCGCTTCATTGCGGTCCGAAATGTCGAAGACCGCGGCCGGCGCCATGCCCGTGCCAAAACACTGCGGGCATGCGCCGTGTTGGGGCTCGCCAAGCTCGTACGGGCAGTGGTCGCCCTTGCAAACGGAGCACTCGCGACGATCGACGACGCCGGTTGCGTTCTTCTCGTAAATGCCGAACATCAAACAGGCCACGGCTTTGTCATTCATGAGCGGCCTCCACGGGGAAACTGGCAATCAATACGGCAATCTTGCATATTCTATTACCGTTTGTGCTTTTTGTCATCCGTCGTTTGACGGGGCCGCGCGCCCTTTCGCGCGTTTGACAGCCTGCCCCGCGCCTGCTAAACTCGTACCCTCAAACACGATCTTCACCGTCGAACTCCCGCACTGACGCACCCTTTCGCAACGTAGCCCTCACGCGCCCTGTTTGGCGCGGAGGGCTTTTGTTTTCCCGGCGCCAACCGGCCTCGGCCGGTTCGTCTGCCAGCCGGCGGCCTTCAGTAGTCGCCGCATCCCGGAGCAGCATTTATGGATTATCCGCTCTATCAATCGCATCACGAACGCGACGCCTGCGGCATGGGCTTTGTCGCGCAGAAGGACGGCGCGGCCAGCCACGCCATCCTGGAGACCGCGCTCACCGCGCTCAAGAACCACGCGCATCGCGGCGCAGTCGCGGCCGACGGCAAGAGCGGCGACGGCGCAGGCGTCCTCACCCAGCTGCCGCGCGACATTATCGGCCGCGACCTCGCAGCGCTCGAGCGCCTCACGCCTGCCGCGGGCGACCTCGCGGTCGGCATGGTCTTTCTCCCGCGCTACAACCTCGCCCACCGCGAACGCGCGCGCAAAATCCTCGAGGACACGATCGGCGAGTACGGCATCGAGAAAATCGCCTGGCGCGACGTGCCCGTCGACGGCGACGCGCTCGGCGAGTGGGCCCAGTCGCTCCGCCCCTACATCGAGCAGATCATCCTCGCCCGCCCTGCCGGGATCGCCGCCGGCGCCGACTTCGAGCGCAAGCTCTACCTCGTCCGCAAGCACGCGACGCAGCGCATCTGGGCCGAGAGCATCTCCAATTTCTACTTGCCCTCTATCTCCAGCAAGACGATCGTCTACAAGGGCCTCTTCGTCGCGCCGCAGTTGTCGAAGTTCTATTGCGACCTGTCCGACCCGGACTACCGCACCGCCATCGCCGTGTTCCACCAGCGGTACAGCACCAACACCTTCCCCACCTGGGAGCGCGCGCAGCCGTTCCGCCTGGTCTGCCACAACGGCGAAATCAACACGCTGCAAGGCAACCTCACCTGGATGCGCGCGCGCGAGGCCGACTTGTGCTGCTCGAACGTCTGGGGCGACGAAGCCGGCGTGCTTGCGCCGGTCATCGGCCCCCACGGCAGCGACTCGGCTAAGTTCGACAATGCGCTCGATCTGCTCGTTCAGTCGGGCCGCGACATCCGCCACGCCATGATGATGCTCGTGCCAAAGGCATGGGAGCGCGTCGGTGATGTAACGCCGCAGCAGCGCGCGTTCTACCGCTACCACCGCTGCCTGCAAGAGCCGTGGGATGGCCCTGCCGCGCTGACCTTCAGCGACGGCGCGGTCGCCGGCTGCCTGCTGGACCGCAACGGCTTGCGGCCCGCGCGCTTCGTCATCCTGGACGACGGCGTGGTGATCGTCTCGTCGGAGGCCGGCGCGGTCGAGGTGGACGAGGCGCGCGTCGTTCAGAAGGGCCGGCTGCGGCCCGGCGAGATGATCGCGGTCGACACGACGACGGGCCGCATCGAAAACGACGCCAGCATCGTCGCGCGTTTCTTCGAGGCGCAGCCGTATGGCGAATGGCTTGATGCGAACCTGGTGACGCTGGACGACGTGAAGTGGCAGCGCGACGCGTCCCATCGCGCCTTCCCCGCGGCAGCGGTCGAGCCGTCTGAGCGGAATGGCGGGGCGCCTTCCGGGCCGCCGGCAAAGGATGCGCCGCGTCCGCTGATCTCCATCCCCGCGCTTCAGGCCGCATTCGGCTACACGCGCGAGGAGTTGCTCGTCGTGCTCCGCCCGATGTGGCGCGACGGCCGCGAGCCGGTCGGCTCCATGGGCGACGACACACCCGCGGCCGCCATCTCCGACGTGCCTCGGCCCCTCTTCCACTTCTTCAAGCAGCGCTTTGCGGAAGTCACCAACCCACCCATCGACCCGCTGCGCGAGGATTTGGTGATGTCCCTCTCCCAGGCGCTCGGCCGCCGCGGCGCCTATCTCACCGAGGGACCGGACGCCGCGCGGCTGCTCGAAATCTCCAGCCCGATCCTCTCCGACGACGACGTCGCCGCGCTGCGCTCGCTCGGCGAGCGCGGGGGCGACCTTGGCATCGGCTTGCCTTCCGACCGCGCGGCGCTGCGGCATGCGCGCGACTCGCGGCTCGACGGGTTCAGCACGGCCAGTGTCGACACGACGTGGCCGGTCAGCGAAGGCGTAAGCGGGCTCCGCCGCGCGGTGGCGCGCGTTTGCGCCCAAGCGGTGGCCGCCGTGGTCAGCGGCGCAACCCTGCTGATCCTCTCGGATCGTGGGGTCAGCAGCCAGCGCGCGCCCCTCCCCTCCCTGCTCGCAACGTCAGCAGTCCATCACGCCCTGATCGACGCCGGGCAGCGCATGCGCGCCAGCCTCATCGTTGAAAGCGGCGAGCCGCGCGAGGTCCACCATTTCGCCGCGCTGCTCGGATACGGCGCCAACGCGATCAACCCGTGGCTAGCCTACGCTGCGGTCGAGGACATGGTCAGCGAGGGCGGCCGGCAAGCCGCCGATATCGACCCGGACACAGCGCGCCACAACTTCGCCAAGGCAGCCGAGAAGGGCGTGCTTAAGGTCATGTCCAAAATGGGCATTGCCACCCTCGACGCGTACTGCGGCGCGCAGGTCTTCGAGGCGCTCGGCATTAGCGAGGAACTGCTCAACGCGGCCTTTGCCGGGACCGACCACTACCGGGTTGGCGGCATCACCTACGAAGACCTCGCGCGCGACGTCCTCCAGTGGCACCGCAACGCGTTTCCGCGCTCCCACGGCGCGGAGCCCAGGCTGGATAGCTACGGCTTCTACAAGAGCCGCCGCGGCGGCGAGCAGCACGCATTCAGCCCGGAGGTAGTCAGCGCGCTGCACGCCGTCGTCGGGCTCGGGAAACGGCCGGCCGGCGCTAACGATGCAGGCGTGTGGGAAAAGTATCGCGGACTGGTCGAGGAACGCGCGCCGGTCGAGCTGCGCGACCTGCTCGACTTCAGCCCGAACGGCCGCGCGCCTGTTCCCCTTGACGAGGTCGAGCCGGCCGAAACCATCCTCCGCCGCTTTTCCTCCGCCGCCATGTCGCACGGCGCGCTCAGCGCGGAGGCGCATGAGGTGCTCACGATCGCGATGAACCGGCTCGGCGGCAAGGCCAACAGCGGTGAAGGCGGCGAGGACCCGGCGCGCTACGGCGACGAGCGCAACAGCAAGATCAAACAGGTGGCGTCGGGCCGGTTCGGCGTCACCCCCGCCTATCTCATGTCGGCCGAAGAGCTGCAGATCAAGATGGCGCAGGGCTCCAAGCCGGGCGAAGGCGGGCAGTTGCCCGGCCACAAGGTCAGCGCGGAGATCGCGCGCATCCGTCACACCACGCCTGGCGTTGCGCTCATCTCGCCGCCGCCCCACCACGATATCTACTCGATCGAGGACCTTGCGCAGCTAATCTTCGATCTCAAGCAGGCCAACCCTGCCGCGGCTATCTCGGTGAAGCTGGTGGCCGCGGCGGGCGTCGGAACGATCGCAGCCGGCGTGACGAAAGGCGGCGCGGACGTCGTTCACATCAGCGGCTACAACGGCGGCACCGGCGCGTCGCCGCTCTCGTCGATCAAGAACGCGGGCGCGCCGTGGGAGGTCGGGCTGGCCGAAACGCAGCAGACGCTCCTGGTTAACGGCCTCCGCGGCCGGGTGAAGGTCCGCGTGGACGGCGGCTTCAAGACAGGGCGCGACGTGGTCATCGCGGCCTTGCTCGGCGCGGACGAGTTCTCGTTTGGAACGGCCGCGCTCGTCGCCGCGGGCTGCAAGATGGCGCGCGCCTGCCACAACAACACCTGCCCCGTGGGTATCGCCACGCAGCGGGAGGACCTGCGCAAGAAGTTCCCCGGCAAGGCCGAGCACGTCATGGCCTTCATCACCCACGTGGCCGAGGAAGTGCGGGAGATCCTGGCCGCGCTCGGTGCGACCTCGCTCGACGAGATCATCGGCCACGCGGAGTTGCTCCAGCAGAAGGTCGTCGGCGCGGATGCGGGCGGGATGGACCTCGCGCCGCTGCTGTGGGCGCCCGACACCGGCTACGCCCGGCGCAACGCCGAGCAGCGCAATCGCCTCCTGCACCACTCCGAACTGGGTGACCGCCTCGCTGAGGACGCGCTGGCGGAAGTTGAAACTGGCAGATGGGAGATTGAAAATGGCAGATGGGAGATTGAAGAAGCGCCATCTTCAATCTTCAATCTTCAATCTCCCATCTCCCTCGCCTACGAAATCCGCAACACCGATCGCACCGTCGGCGCGAAGCTATCGGGCGCGATCGCGGCGGTCCACGGTGACGCGGGCCTTCCCCCGCATTCCATCGTCGTCAACCTTACCGGCACCGCAGGGCAGAGCTTTGGCGCATTCACCATCCACGGGGTCGCGCTCCGGCTGACCGGGCAGGCAAACGACTATGTGGGCAAGGGGCTTGCCGGCGGGGAGATCGTGATTCGCCCACCCGACGAGGCGAAGTACGTCTGGCATCACAACGTCATCCTCGGCAATACCGCGCTCTACGGCGCCACTGCGGGCGAGTTGTACGCGGCGGGCCGCGCCGGTGAGCGGTTCGCGGTGCGCAACTCCGGCGCGCGCGCGGTGGTCGAGGGTGTCGGCGATCACGGGTGCGAGTATATGACGGGCGGCGTGGTCGTCGTGCTCGGCAAGACTGGCCGCAACTTCGGCGCAGGCATGACGGGCGGCGCCGCTTACATCTACGACCGTTACGACGCGCTGCCCGCCCGCGCCAACACGGAGCTTGTCACCCTGCGCCGCGTCGAGCGCGCGGAGGACCGCGCCGAGTTGCGTCACTTGCTCGAACGCCATGCCGACCGCACCGGCAGCCCGCGCGCGCGTGAAATCCTCGACGGGTGGGATGCGCACCTCCCGCTCTTCTGGCGCATCGCGCCCGTGGAGCAGGTCGCGCAGCTCGAAGCGCAGAATGAGGGCGTAACGGAGGGCGAGGAAGTCGCAGAGAGGGCATAGTGGGCCGCGCTAGACGTCTCTGAGAAGCTGTTTGAAAAGGCGTTGACCCGGCTGTCGGGGCGGGTCAGCCCCGTTTACGCGGCGCCGTTCAGAAGCCCGGCGATTGATCGCCGGGCGGTCTGCGGAAGACAGACGCCTTTTTCAAACAGCTTCTGAGAAACGCCAACGCCGCTTTGGGCAAAGACCGCTGTTCATCGACATCGCAACAGATCGTCACCGTGGCGGCAACCGACGGCGTGACTGCTCCATCGGTGCTATAATCCCGGCAACCGTCATCGATGAGGAGGCGCGCTATGCCCGACGACTTCACCCCCGACTGGACAGCCACCCCGCCGGCACCCGGCACCTACCGCGCCATCGCCAAAATGGGCCGGGCGGACCAGGTCGTCCTCCCCTCCGCGCGCTACTTCGCGCAACTGCGCCACGAGCTTGACCTCGCGCCGGAGTTCTTCGAGACGAAGCGCGACGGCAACCTCCCCGTCGCGGAGCCGCCCGCCTGCCCCCTCGACCCCGCCTTTCTTGATTCGCTACGCGAAATCGTTGGGGCGGAGAACGTGGAGACGGATGCGTATAGCCGCGTCAAACACTCGTACGGCAAGCTCATGGAGGAAGTGGTTGGGCTGAAGCGCGGGGAGCTACACGAAGTCACCTGCGCGGCGGTGCACCCGCGCGGCAAAGCGGACGTGCGCCGGATCGTCGCCCTGTGCGACGAGGCGCGGGTCCCCCTCTATGTCTACGGCGGCGGGTCGAGCGTCAACAAGAGCTTCCTGCCCGAGCAGCCGGGCGTCACCCTCGTCATGTCGACCCACATGAACCGCGTGCTGGAGGTCAACGAGCTGAACCACACCTGCCGGGTCGAGGCGGGGTGCCTGGGACCGGCGCTGGAGGACGCGCTCAACCGCGCGCCCGAACTATTCGGGACGCGCCACCGCTTCACGCAGGGCCACTTCCCGCAGTCGTTCGAGATTTCCACCGTGGGCGGTTGGTTCGTGACGATGGGCAGCGGGCAGGCGTCGACCTACTATGGCGACGCTGCAAGCCTCGTCCTCGCGGTGGAGATGATCAGCCCGGCGGGCGCGCCTGACGGCATTATCAACACGAGCGACTACCCCGCCACCGCAACCGGGCCGCGCGTCCTGGACATGCTCAAGGGCAGCGAGGGCGCGCTCGGAGTTATCACGGAATTAACCGTCAAAATCTTCCGTTATCTGCCCGGTAACCGGCGCTATTTCGGCTATATCTTCCCCGATTGGACGCGCGCCGTGGATTTCGCGCGCGAGGTGTGCCAAGGGCAGTTCGGATTGCCCGCGGTGTTCCGCATTTCCGACGCGATCGAGACGGAGCACGGCTTCCAGATGTACCCGCAGCCCCCTGCGGTGGAGTGGGTGCTCCGCAAGCGCGGCTACCTGCCCGGAAAGCGCTGCATCTGCCTGGGCACGGTGGAGGGCGAGCGCGACTTCACTAAGCTGGTGCGCAGCAAGGTGGGGGCGCTCGCTCGGGCCGCGGGAGGCATGACGATCACGGGGCGGCAGGCAAAGAAGTGGGAGCGCGACCGCTACACCTCCTACCTCATCGCGGAGGCGGTGACGGATTACGACATCGTCATGGACACGGTCGAGACCTCCGTCAAGTGGGACAACCTGCATCGCATCCACGACGCGGTGCTCGCCCACGCGGCGACCGTGCCCGGCTCCTTCTGCATGAGCCACATGTCGCACTTCTACCCCTATGGGACCAACCTCTACTTCATCTTCGCGGTGAAGGGGCAGCTTGAGGATTACGTCGCGTACCGGAACGGCCTGATCGAGGCGATGGTGGCGGCGGGCGGCTCCCCGTCGCACCATCACGGCGTGGGCCGACTCATGTCGCCGTGGATGGAGCGGTTCCTCGGCCGCGAAGAGATGGCCGTCCTCCGCGCGCTGAAGCGGCACTTCGACCCCAACGGGATTATGAATCCGGGCGCGGGCGTAGGCGGCGGCCACGAATCCGGCGCGAATACGCGTGTCACCCGGAGCGACTCGTCGTAACTCGTCTATTCGCTGCCGGCCGCGCGCCTTACGGGATACCGCAGCACCGTCTTGAGCTTCGCGGGGTCGGCCTGCCGCGGGTCGCCCAGATAGATCTCGTGGTGCTTGCCTGTGAACTCGTAGCCCTGCTCCCGCGCAAACGCTTCCATCTTGTCCTTCGTCGCCGGTTCGGTGGCGTAGGGGCCGACGTGCATCATCTGGACGCACAGCCCCTCGCGGAACGTCTCGAGCCGGATGCGGTCGAACGCCTCCGAGTCGCCCTTCTTCTTCCGCGCGACCGCAACCGCGTCCGCGAATAGTTCGGGCGTGATGACGTCCGGCTGCATGATCATCTCGATCCACCACAGCGCTTCGAGCGGCATAACCGGATAGTCGACCGGGTCGGCCGCGCGCTTTTTAAGCGCGAACTTGAGCGTGTACGAGACGCCGTAGAGCGCCTGCAGCGCGGCGGCGAACGCGGGCGAGAGGTCGGGGTTGCTGCCTGGCTCGATCGCGCCATCGACCGCCGCGAACTGCAGCGCGGGCACGTCGACGAGCGCGCGGGCACGTCGACGAGCGCAGGCGCCTTGGCCGAGGGCGCATACAGATGTTTGAGGTCTCTCTTCAAGTCGAGTACAATCATTCGGTCCTCCGTTCGGTCGTGCGCCCAAAGCATATCACAGGCGCGTGTCAGAACGCGGCATATTCATCCTGGCAAGGGATCGCGCAAGGAGTATCGCGCTATGCAGTTTATCTCATCGCAGCTTGCATCACTGCCCCCGCTCACGCCCTGGCTGCTGGGCATCAGCCTGCTCGTCTCAGCGCTCGGCTTCATCCGGGTGGTCTACTTTGTCAGCATCGGCTACGCGTTCTCGATCGTTGCGATGGCCGCGGCCACTGCGCTCGCGCTGCGCGGCCGGCTGACCCTCCCCGCCGCGCTCCAACTGCTGCTGCTTGCCGCGTGGGGCATCCGGCTCGGCGTGTACGTGGCGCAGCGTGAGCGGCAGACGGTCTACAAGAGCCAGCTTGAGGGCAACCAAGCCACCGACCGACGGTTGCCATGGCCCAAACGCCTCCCCATCTGGATCAGCGTATCGCTGCTCTACGTGGCGATGTTCTCGCCCGCGCTCTTCGCCGCGGCGGACGCGCGGCCGCTCGCCGGGCTTGCGCTGCTCGCGCAGTGGCTCGGCCTCGGGCTAATGGCCGCGGGCGTCGTGATCGAGGCGGTAGCCGACCGGCAGAAAAGCGCGCTCAAACGGGCGTGCGCCGACTGCTTCACTTCGATCGGGCTGTACCGCTGGGTGCGCTGCCCCAACTACCTAGGCGAGATCATGGTGTGGACAGGCAGCCTGATCGCCGCGGCCGCGTTTCTCACCTCGCCGCTGCGGATCGTCCTTGCGCTCATGGGCTGGGTGTGCATCGTGCTGATCATGATGGGCTCCACCAAGCGGCTGGAGCACGCGCAAGACAAGCGCTACGGCGAGCGGCCCGCGTACCAGGAGTACGTCCGAACCGTGCCGGTGCTGTTCCCCTGGGTGCCAGTGTACTCGCTGAAGGGGGTTAGGGTGTACTTGGAGTAGGCGGCGCGCCGTTAGGCTTCGGGGTGGAGCTCTTCGTCACCGGCGCCCGAGGCTCAACCTTAAGGCAACCTTGGAACGGGAACGCGCCCAACACGCGGCGGCGCATTCTCTTTGTAAGCTCACGTTGTATTGCAATGACCCTGTAAAGGCGTGTGAGGAAGCGAATGAACAGCAAGTTTGGCGACAAGGCAGGTTACGTCGCACTCTCGGGCATCTTCAATGTCGCGTTGGCGCTCTTCTGCTGGTGGCGACGGCCGGGCCAGATTGGGCTGAAGGACTGGGGGCTGCTGGCGCTGGCAACGTTCCGCCTCTCGCGGATGCTGGCTTATGACAAGGTGATGGAGACGTACCGCGCGCCCGTCGTCGAGACTGTGCCGCACGACAGCGGCGCGGGCCTCACCACGCAGGCGCGCAGCGACGCGACCGGCTTCAAAAAGGCATTGGGCGAGATGATCGCCTGCCCCATCTGCAACGGCACGTGGATCTCGGCCCTGCTGGTCTACGGAATGTGCTTCGCGCCAAACCTGACGCGCACGCTCGTCACCATCATGTCGGCGGTGGGCGCGTCGGAGATCATGCAGGCTGCGTTTGAGAAGATCCAGTGGGAAGGGGAGCTCGCGCGGCATCAGGCGGGCGAGCAGATGCGGGTGAACCGGGCGGCGCAGCCACAGGCGGCCCCGCTCGCGCCCGAGTTGAAGCTGCGCAAGCGCGCATAAGAAAAGAGACCTGACAGGTTCTGGAAACCTGTCAGGTCTTTCGCGCCTACGCTAGTTCCCGCACGGCGCCACGTTGCGCCAGTTCGCGCCGTACGCCAGCGTCAGCATCCGATTCCCGACCTCGCCGCAAACGTTGTCCTTTTCCACATAGTCCCACGAGCCGAGCGCGTACTTGTACTCGATCTGCGTGCCTTCCTTGCCCGTCAGCGTGATCGTCCACAGAGTGTCGTTCACCTTCGTCAGGGCCACGCCGCCGGGATTCCAGTCGCCCAGCCCACCGTCGAGCCGCGAGAGCGTGCCGGCGATGTGCACCGTGCGCCCTTGCGTGTCCGGCGCCGTCACGTTGAACGTCACAGACACGGTCCGCGCAGCCGCGGTCGCGCTCACCTCGTTCGAGTTGCCCGAGCGGTTGAACGACGTGTCGAGCGCGCGCACCACGTAGTAGTAGCTCGCGCCCTCGGCCACCGTCGCGTCGCCGTAACTGTTCGTCGTCACCGTGGCGATCGTCGCGTACGGACCGCCCGCCGTGGCCGACCGGAGCACCTCGTAGCCGTACAGCGTCGCATCGCCGGTCACCGCGGTCCAAGCCAGGTTCACCGCGAACGGCGAAGTGGATGTCACGAGGAGGTTCGCCGGCGTCGCAGGCGCGGTCGTGTCGCCGCTCGGACTCACCGTCAGCTTGCCGGGGTTGGCCGGCGCCGCGCCCGCCGCCACCGGGCCGTTCAGGTCCGCGTACAGCCAGTCGCGGCCGCCCGTGGTCGAGTACCGGTAGACGTAGTCGTAGGCGCCCACTGCCTGCGGCAGCATCGACGCCTTGAACTCGTCGTTGTTGCCCGCATTCACGTTGAAGCCCGCGTCGACCCACGTCCACGCCGCGTTGCCCTGCGGGTTGCTGCCAGCGGGGCCAAAGCCAAGCTGCGCCATCAGCGTCGGCGTCGGGCCGGGCTGACCCGTCACGCCATCGATCCACACCTGGCCGTACGCCTCGTCGGTGCGGTCGGTGACGCTGATCGTGTGATTCATCGTGGGCGGCCACTGGAGGTTCGCCCAGCCGATCTGATAATGCGGGATCGCGGCCACGTCGTCCGACGGCGCGCTCTCGTTGCCCGCCGCATCGACCGCGGTCACGGCGTAGTAGACCGCGCGGCCGTTCTCCAGCCCGGTGTCGGTGAAGGTCGCGCCCGTCACCGGCGCCGCGTTCACCTTGACCCAGCCGCCGCCGCTAACCGGGCTGCGGTAGACGTTGTAGGACGCGGCGCCCGCCACAGGCCCCCAGGACAGGCTCACCATCGCGTCGCCCTCGTTCGTCACCGCCAGGCCCGCGGGCGGGTCGGTCGGGGTGAGGTCGATGTCGCCGGTCATCAGCAGCGCGCCGGTCTGCGGGGCGAGGGCGACCGACACCTGCCCATTGAGCACCGTGAACCCACCCTGCGCGCCGAGCTTGCCCGCCAGCGTCACGCCGTCGGGCAGGTAGCCCGCGACCGGGATGGTCACAATGACATTGTTCGGCGAACGGTTCAGCGCGACCAGTGCGGCCTGCGAGCCGGACTTGCGGCCGTATGCGGCCGTCCCCGCCTGATCGTCGGCCAGCAGCGGGCGGAAGTCGCCATCGATCAAGGCCGAGGAGCTCTTCCGCAGCGACGCGAGCCGCTTGTAGTGCGCGCGCAGGTCGGTCAGCCACTTGGCCTGGTTCCACGGGAAGGTGCGCCGGTCGTCGGGATCATCGTCGCCGGTCAGCCCGATCTCGTCGCCGTAGTACACGGTGGGGGCGCCGGGCTGGGTGAACTGGATCAGGGAAGCCATGCGGACCAGCTTGCGGCCCACGGAGACGTTGGCCAGGTTCAACTCCTTCTCCTGGCGCGTTTCCTGGCCGGGCGTGAGCGTCCAGCGGATGCGCTCGGTGTCGTGCGAGCCGAGCAGGTTCATCATGGTGTAATAGGCGGGCGCGGGCGTGTCCTCCTGAATTGAGGCGAGCCGGCTGAGGAACTCGCTCGGCGCGAGCACCCGGCCGCTGTCCGCGAAGCCCTTGCTGTCCCACGCCGCATTGGGCGAGAGGTAGCCGATGACCGCATCGCGCATGCGGTAGTTCATGGTGGTGTCCGCGCGGTCGCCGCGCAGCATCCGCAGCAGCGTCGTGTCCTTCTGCCACGTCTCGCTGATGATGACCGCGTTGGGGTTCTCGCCCTTCACCACCTGGCGGAACGTCTCCCAGTAGCCCGCGGGGAACGAGGAGTCGCCCATGACGTCCATGCGCCAGCCGCCGATGCCCGTCCTGAGCCAGAAGCGCGTGACGCTGTTCGCGTCGGTGAGGAAGTACTGCTGCACCGACGGCAGGTCCTTGTTTATCACCGGGATGCTGTCGAAGCCGAACCAACCGTTATAGTAGGTGTCGGCGCCGCCAGGGGTCGACGGGACGCACGGCGCGGGTTCGAGGCCTGTGGGCGTGCGGAAGTAGAACCACGTGCGCCACGCCGAACTGGCCGACTCGCACGCGCCCACCGTCGAGTAGTAGCGGTAGCGGTCGAAGGTCGGGCTGTCCGACGACATGTGGTTGTAGACACCGTCGAGCACGATGTTCATGCCGCGGTTGCGCGCGGAGCGGACGAGCGACTGGTAATCCCAGAAGGTGCCCAGGTTCGGGTCGATCTGCATGTAGTCCGCGGTGTCATAGCGGTGATTCGACTTGGCCGCGAAGATCGGGTTGAAGTAGAGTGTCGAGACGCCCAGTTCATCCAGGTACGACAGCTTCTGCGTCACGCCGAGCAGGTCGCCGCCGAAGTAGTCCCGCCCGCGCGGGCCTTCCTTCGTCGGGCTCCAGTCGGGCGGGGTGGCGTCGAAGCGCCACGGGCAGTTGGTCGCCGCGTCCGCGTAGTTGCGGCAGTAGCCTTCGGGCAGCGTGCCCCACGGCAGCCGTATCACCGGGTCGTCGTAGCGCGCCTGGCCGTTGCGCGGATCGTTGCCGGTGCGCGCATTCCTGAAGCGGTCGGGGAAGATCTGGTAGATGTACGCGCGCTTGGCCCAGGCCGGCGTGGTGAAGTTCGGCTCGTAGACAGTCAGCGCGTAACTGTTGTCGACCGGCTCGTCGCTCATCGCGCCGGGGCCGCCGTCGAGCGCAGGGGTGTTGTCCGCGTAATAGTCCGTGTCGGTCCCGTCGGTGACGAGGAAGCGGTACCAGATGTTGTCAACCGCCTCGTTCATCAACGTGGCGGTCCAGTAATCGCACGTGTCACCGGCCAGCGCGTCTTCGTAGCAGGAGACATCGCTCGCTTCGAGCGCCATCGGGTGCAGCGACTGGCCGTTCGCGTTCACGCTGTACACGCGCAGCGTGGCCGCCGTGACGTCGTTATGGAACGTCCGCAGGCGCAGCGTGACGGGCGTGCCCGCAGTGACCGCGCCGCCGGGGGTGCGGTAGAGCAGGTCGCGCGAGTCGTGGCGCACCCCATCCCACTCGACATTGTTGTCGGGCTTGGGACCGAGCGAGGTGACCGTCACGCCGGGCGCGTTGTTTGCCGTGTTGAAGGTGAAGGCCACGCGGAAGCCCGCGCCGGGGACAGTGAACGCGATGTTGTTCGGGCCGCCGCCGTCGCCGTAGTTCGGGTTCGACCACGACTCGTTGGTCGCCACCTTGAACTCATAGGAGCCGGCGGGGATGGCCTCGGTGACGAAGGTGAAGACGCCGTCGCCGTCCACGTCGCTCATGAAGGTGCGGAGGCACTCCGGCTGCCAGTCGCCCGAACAGCCAAGCTCGTCGTTGAAGGAGCCGGGGATGGTGTAGATCGTGTTGCGGACGTTGTCCGCGATGTAGTGCGTCTTGTGGTCGTAGTAGAAGCGGACGGCGCGCGCGGCTGCCAGATTGAGCGCGATATTCGGGCCGTCCAGCTGGAAGTTGCCGCCGTAGTTCTCGGCCCACGAGCCGTTGAGCGCCACCTTGTACTCATATGCGCCTGCGGGAATGGGGGCCGAGTTGAACAGGTAGACGAGGTTGCCCTGCCCCGCGGCGAACGCGCCCGCGCAGGCGGGGTCCCAGTCGCCGCATGCGCCGCCCGACGCCTCGCTCTGGAGCGAGCCGACGACGGCAACGCTGATCGGGTCGGGCGTGTGGTCCGCGGGGGGCGCGGGCGCCACTGAAGTGGCGTGAGCTGGCGCGACGCCTGCGGCAAAGGAGAAGAGCAGCGCAAGGAGGGTGAGAAGGTTGAGGGTCATGAACAGAGGACGCCTGGGCTTCATCAATGAAACTCCTTTCAATCAGCACGATCGATGTGAGGTTGAGCGCGCGTGGGGTCACGTGACAGCCTCCTCCCGTCCCGCCGGCGGTTGAGGCCTATCCGATTCGATACTGGCACAATGGTGTGACGCGGATGATAGCACGAGCGACGAGGAGCGTCAATTGCGCGTGCGGGTTTTTGCGCGCGTTTAATGGGGGGGCCTGTCCGGGGAAGTTAGGCGGTGGCCGCGCGCTCGCCGTTCAGCGCGAGCAGCCGCGCGAGAATGTCCTCGTCGGGCAGGTCGTGGGGCCAGCCGTAGGCATCGAGGACCGCTCGGTCGAGCTTGTCGTGCGCCAGCCGCAGCCACGTCGGTCGCTCGTTGTAGAGGTTGGTGAGCGTGCGCTTTGCCAGGTCGGCCTCGCTCGCGCCCTCCGGGTTAAGCCATGCATCGCGCTTGGCGACGAGTTCGCGCGCGGCCTCCGCAATGGCGAGCACGCGCGGATCGTCCGCCGGCTCGCG
>JALOOB010000179.1 GCA_025454635.1 Anaerolineae bacterium | reverse complement strand
GGCGACCCGCGCCCCAGCTACGCGCTGCTCGACGGCGACCGGCAGGGCTGGCGCGTGGCGATCCGCCGCGTCGAGTATGACCGTTCCCGCGTCGAGGCCGGCTACCGGGAGTCCGGCCTGGCGGAAGATGGCGGCGTGCTCGGCGTCATGTTCCATCGCAGCGTTACGACCGCGCTCCCGTGGGTGTCCGACTTCAACTGGTGGGTGCGTCAGCAGCCGGCGGAGGTCCAGGCGAACCCCCAAGCCGCGCTTGCCGCATACGACGCGCGCCACGGTCCCGGCCGCTGGGCCTTCCCCCTCCCGGAATAGCGTCCTCGTCGGCTTCGGGGAATCCCTCAGCCATCCGTCGCATTTGCCGCTTCGTGTTCCAGACAACTCCAAATCCGGGCCAATCCTGTTATCATAGCCCTCGCGGCGCGCATCCGTCGCGCTTGACTCATCCGAGGTGCTCATGCAAAAATCCCGCCTCCCGCTCTTGATCCTGCTGCTCGTTCTGGCATGCGTCCTGTGCCTGTGCGCGGCTGTGACGGGCTTCGCCGTGCTTCAAGTCCTTCGCTCTGTGACCGACGTCGATCTGCCGCAGATGCAGGCGATCGCTCCGCCGTTCGGCGACCTGGACGCGCCTGATGCGGACCTTGCGCCTGACGCGACCCGTCTCCCGCTGGCTTCCCGAACCGGCGCCGGGGTGAATCGCATCGTCGTTCAGGGCGCGGACGGCAACCTGTATACGATCCGGCCCGATGGGACGGACCGCGTCTCGTTGACCGAAGACGGCGCGGGGCTGCGCGTCTACCGCCAGCCGACGTGGTCGCCGGACGCGGGGCGCATCGCCTGGGTCGAGATCACCGGCTCGGAGCAGGGGTTGAGCAGCGCGCTCGTCACGAGCGCGGGCGACGGGTCGACGACGCGCGCGGACACCGCGGACCGGCCGCCCTTCTATCTCGCGTGGAGCCCCGACGCCGAGCGGCTTGCCGCCCTGAGCGCCTGGGACGCAGGGCTGGCGCTGCGAGGCGTCGACGTTGCCGCCGGGGGATCGCAGGCGTCACTCTTGACGCAGGGGCAGCCGCTCTACTTTGCGTGGGCTCCTGATGGGGGGCGGATGCTCACCCACCTGAATGACGAGAAGGTGAGCCTCCTGTCTGCCGACGGCAACGAGACGGAGTTGGACCCCGCGGCGGCCCCCTTCGGCGCGCCCGACTGGCTGGCCGACGGCGCGGCGTTCGTCTACGCGCAGAACGCGGCGGGTGGGCGCAAGCTCGTGCTCGCCGACCCGTCGGGCGTCACCCTGCGGGACCTGGCCGACCTCGACGGCTCCGTCTCATTCAGCGTCAGCCCGGACGGCAGGCGCGTAGCCTATATCGACACGGGCGAAATGGCGCCGACCGCGGCGTTCGGCGCGCTCGCGATCGCCAGCCTGGAAGGCGGCGCCGCGGGCGCGCAGGTGGTCGACGAAGGGCCGGTCCTGGCGTTTTTCTGGAGCCCGCAAGGCGACAAGATCGCGTATCTGGTGGCGGGCGACCGCCCTGCGGACGGTCCGCGCGCTTCGCTCAGCCCCACGCTCCAGTCGGATCACCTGAATCTCTGGCTCCAGTGGAAGGTATGGGACGGCGAGCGCGACTACGAGCTCAGCCAGTTCCGCCCAAGCGACACTTATCTGATAGACTATCTGCGTTTCTTCGACCAGTACGCGCGCAGCATGACGCCGTGGGCGCCGGACGGCAGCGCATTCGTCTATGCGGGCGACTCGGAGGACGAACTGCCCGGCGTGTGGGTGCAGGGCGTTGCGGAAGGCTCCCTTCCGCAACGCATCGGCGACGGGGTTTACGCGGCCTGGTCGCCCCGGTGAGGTGAGGCATGGCTTTCTTCGAGGGTTTGGTCGAGACGGAAGACGGCGCGCCGGTGGCGGTTGCCACGGTCGGGGGCGAGGACTTCTACATTATCGACGATCAGGGGTTTAAGCGTCACGTGGAGGCCGCGGCCATCGACAAGGTCGTGCTCGCGCAGTTCCTCGGGCAGATGCAGGAACATCGCGACGAGGCTTCGCAGGCCATGATGAAGCTGATGGGCAGCGAAGACCTGTTCACGAAGGCGGCGGTCGACTCCACCTTGAAGAACGTCAACGTCGAGCAGGTGATGGGGCAACGGCTTCCGCCGGAAGCGCGGCAGTGGCTCGGCATGCTTGGTTTCCGCATCATTGTCGATTACCGCGGCGAGATCATCCGCGTCGATATGCCGGCCGCGCCGGAGGCCGACGACGAATGAGCGCCGCCCAATGAATCGCATCTGGCGCAACCGGCGCACCCTCTCCCCGATGGCGAAGGAACTCGGGTGCGGGTTAGTCACGGTGATCGTCTTTACGCTGCCGCTGTGGGCCTTCAGCGTAGCCGCCCGCGGCCCTCGCGTCGCATTCGTGACGCTGTTCGGCCTCATCGTCGTGCTCGCGTTGATGGTCGCGGTGACCCGGCTGCTGCGCTCGCGTCGCCCTTGACATGCTCAATTGCTGTGCTATACTTCACAGCGTAATCGCATAACACCTTCGGGGCAGGGTGCGAGATACCAGCTTTGCTGGCATGATCTCAATTCCCGATCGGCGGTATGATTCCTGGCGAATCAAGCCCGCAAGCGAGCGTCGCAGCGCGACGCTTTAGCAGATCCGGTGAAAGGCCGGAGCCGACGGTATAGTCCGGATGGAAGAGGGTGGGCGCGCAGGACCGCGGAGCGACGCGGTTCCGATTTCGCGCTAGTTTGGCCCCGGGGTGCATATGCCTCGGGGCTTTTTGATGGCTGCGAATATTGGGACCCGATTCTGGCAGGCAACCCGCATGACCTTTAACGACCTGACGCGACTCCCGTCGAGGGCCGGCAAGGGCGCTCGGCGCGTCCGCATCGACCTCATCCTGATTCCATTGGCCCTTGCGTTCTTCCTGCTTGCGTGGCACCTGGTTGTCCGCTGGGGCGACTACCCGCCCTTCATTCTGCCGTCGCCCGCACTCGTGTGGACCCGGTTCCTGTCACTTCTGGCCGACGGCACGCTCGCCGCGAACACGGCAGTGACGCTCTTCGAGATATTCGCCGGCCTGGCGCTCGGCCTCAGCGCGGCGCTCATCGTCGGCTACGGCCTCGCGAAGTCGCGGCTGCTCGAACGAATTCTCTCCCCGTATATCGTTGCATCCCAAGCCGTGCCCATCGTCGCGCTTGCGCCGCTGCTCGTCATCTGGTTCGGCTTCGGGTGGACGTCCAAAGTGCTGATTTGCGCGCTCACGGTCTTCTTCCCGGCCGTGGTCACGACCATCGTCGGCATTCGCTCGGTCGACCCGGATCATCGCGCGCTCATGCGCTCGCTGCAGGCGAGCCGGTGGCAAACCTTCACGAAGCTCGAAGTCCCCGCATCCCTGCCGGTGCTCTTCGGCGGCCTTAAGGTGGCCGTGACCCTGGCCGTCATCGGCGCGGTTGTGGGCGAGTTCGTCGGGGCGGACCGCGGCCTCGGCTTCATGATTAACCTGTCGCGCGGGACGCTGGACACGCCCATGCTTTTCGTCGCGCTCTTTACGCTCGTGACCATCGCGCTGCTCCTGTATGGAGCGGTCGCCATACTCGAATACTTCGTGCTCGCCTGGAAGCGCGCCGCCTGACGTCGCGCCCGGCCACCTGGAGGCCCCAATGAAGTTCCGTCTCATCGCACTCGTCGTCGCTCTCGCCTTGCTCGCCGGCTGCTTCCCGGCCACCCCAACGGAGGCGCCGGCCCCCACGTCGGTCGCGCCCGCTGCGTCCGCCGAACCCGCTGCCTCGCCGGTCGCTTCTCCCGCGGCTGCCCAGCCCACTGCTCAGCCGCTCACGCCCGTCACCCTCGCCATGGGCTACATTCCGAGCGTGCAGTTTGCGCCGTTTTACGTCGCGCAGGAGAAGGGCTACTTCGAGCAGGTGGGCCTGGATGTCACCTTCAACTACGGCATGGAGAGCGACCTGATCAAGCTGGTCGGCACGAACGAAGTGCCTTTTATGATCGGCAGCGGCGATCAGGTGATCCTGGGCCGCAGCCAGGGCTTGCCCGTCCGCTACATCACGCGCTTCTACCGCAAGTTCCCGGTCGTCCTCTTTGCCAAGGCCGGCAGCGGCATCGAGAGCCTGCAGGACCTGGAAGGCAAGAAGGTGGGTGTGCCCGGTCTCTTCGGCGCCAGTTACGTCGGGTGGCAGGCGATGGTGTACGCCTCGAAGCTGGACCCGAAGAAGGTGACACTGCAGTCGGTAGGCTTTACGCAAGCCACCTCGGTGAGCGAGGGCCTTGTCGACGCGGCGATGGATTACGTCGTCAACGGCCCGGTGCAGCTCCGGTTGGCCGGGCAGGATGTGGTGGAGTTTCTGGTTTCGGATTACATCGACCTGCCTTCTAACGGCATCATCACGAACGACACGGTGATTCAGGAGCGGCCCGAACTGGCGCAGGCAATGGCCACGGCTTTCATCCTGGGCCTGCGCGACACGCTCAACGATCCCGATGCGGCGTTCCAGGCGAGCCTGCGCGCGGTGCCGACGGCCGGCGGAGATCAGGAGGCGGTGAATCGCGCCATCTTCGACGAGTCGCTCAAGCTGTGGCAGGCGAGCGAGGCCGAGCTTGGCCTGTCCGATCCGGTGGCGTGGGAGAAGGCCGCGACCTTCATGCAGGAGATGGGTCTCATACAGACGCCTGTCATCGCGCAGGATTTGTACACGAACCGATTCGTCGAGCGCTAACGCGACAGGAAACCTCGGATGACTCGCAGTCGTCCAAGGTTTGGAATCAGGGCTGAACAATGGCGGCGATCCTCGAAGCGCAGGATTTGCGCATGACCTTCTACGATCCGAACCGGGCCGACGTTCTCGCGTTGGACGGCATGTCGTTGGCCGTGGAGGAGGGGGAGTTTCTCGCGATCGTCGGGCCATCCGGGTGCGGCAAGAGCACACTGCTGCGCCTGCTCGCGGGGCTCCTCCGGCCCATTTCCGGCCGCGTGACTTACCGCGGCCAACCGCTGACCGCGCCCCAGCGCGAGATCGGCTACGTTTTCCAGCGCTCCAACCTCATGCCCTGGCGCACAGTGCAGGCCAACATCCGGCTGCCGCTCGAAATCGCGCACGCGCCGCAGGCCGAAACCGACGCGCGAGCGCGGTCGTTCATTTCCCTCGTCGGGCTCGATGGCTTCGCGGACTCGTACCCCGCGCAGTTGTCCGGGGGCATGCAGCAGCGCGTCGCGCTCGCCCGCGCGTTGATCCACGAGCCGGCCGTCCTGCTGCTCGACGAGCCGTTCGGCTCGCTCGACGCGCTCACGCGCGAGCGGATGAACGCGGAACTGCTGCGGATCTGGAACCTGCGCCGGCCGACCGTGGTGATGGTCACTCACAGCATCAGCGAGGCCGTGTTCCTCGCGGATCGCGTCGTGGTGCTCACAGCAAGGCCGGGACGCGCCCGCGCTGAGTTTCGCATCCCGCTCCTGCGCCCGCGCGACCTCGCGTTGACCGCCGAGCCGGCCTTTGTCCAACTAACCCGCGCGGTCCGCAGCGAGATCGTCGACTAGCGGACCACGCGGGGAGCGCGCGACCTTACTGCCCGAACCTCAGCATCGGCAAGAACGCGCGCAGGACCGGCGCTTCCGCGGTCAGCGTGAAGTAGTCGAACTGGAAGACCGCAACCCCCTGCAGGAACCGGTCTGAAGCGAACACGCCGCCGAACACGCCTGTGCCTACTGCCGGGTCGATGATCGAACTGTCCGAGTTGAACAGCTCCGGCGGCGTCTGGAAGGTGTGGAACTCCTGCAACGCGCCCCCATTCAGGCCGTAGTACGCAGTCACCGCCAACCTGACAGGATCAGCGCGCAGCCGCAGCTGCGCAGACCCGCCCGCCAACGAGATGACAGGTGTAACCACCTGCTGCTGTAGCGCGCCGTTGCGCTCTTCCACGAACTGAATCCGTGGTCCCTCCGGCTCGGAAATCACTACCAGTTTCAGGTAGTTGTCGTCGTCCGTGCCGTACCACAGCCCCGCCTGCTCAAGCTCGCCGGTCATGGCCGGGAAGTTGACCAGCCGGGTTTCGAGCGCCGAGACCTGCCGCGCCGCGTCGATGCCGACGCCGAGCGCATTATCCTGGTTGTTTTCCGCCAGGAACGCAATGCCGGGAGTGGTCGTGATGCTCAGGACGCCGGCGGTCGCGTTCACTTCAAGGTTCGCCGGGATGTAACCCGTCCCCCCGGCCGTCGGCTTGTCGACCCAGGTGAAGCCCGTGCCAACGCCGTTCTTGTCCTCCAGCCCGCCGCGGTCGCTGTCGAACGTCAGGGTGTAAGGCGCGGCAACCTTCACCTGCGAGCAGGCGAGCGGCGCGCAGTCGGCCAGCGGCGACGCAGCGTCCGCTGCCGTCGCCGCAGCTTCTCCGGCGAACACGAGTGACTCCCCGCGCGCCTCTCCGCGGGCGGTCTTGACGACAGTGCGCCCGTCGGCCAGGTCAATCGCGGCGACCAGCGTATGCGGCCCGTGGGATAGGGACTCAAGGTCGAGCTGCAGCGCGAACGGGGCTTCGGTGGCAACCGCAACCGGCTTCCCGCGCACCGCGCCGTACTCGAGATTGCTGGACGCGGGGTCGATGAAGTAGCGAACCTGTTCGATTCCGTCCGCCGGCGAGATCCAAATGACCGACGCGTCGCGAATCGCGCCGGCCCCAGCGAGCGGCGTCGGCAGCCCGTCCGGGAGGCCGGTAACAATCGCGAAGTCCCTCGTTCCCGGCCCGACCGGCCCTGCCGCATTGGAGACCCTGCCGGGCAGGATCATAGCCGCCAACAGCGCAAGCAGCAGCACCGCTGCGCGCGCTCTCTGTCGCCGAATGGACTCGGTAGCCCCTCTTCTCATGTTGGTTCCTCCACAGGTGGCGCCCCGTCAGGGCGCGGTAGAATACTCAAGGTTGCTCCAAAGCGCGGTGATGGACAAAAAGCGTTGCCTACGGTGATTCAACTACAAATCACATTGAGGCGCATCGGGCAGAATGAGGCATTCGCGCCGTACTTTAGCCGTATTCGCGTTCAGAAAAACCCTGTTGCAAATCTCCCCCGCCCGTGCTAACATTGCCGCGGCTGCCGCCGAGGCGTGGACGCGCGGCGAGCAAGCGGAGTAGGGCTGCAACGTTGAGCGGAGACACCCCCCGGACCTTGCGCATCCTCTACCTCTCGGCTGAATGCGTGCCGTTCGCCAAGACAGGTGGTCTCGCTGATGTCGCCGGCGCGTTGCCGAAAGCGATCAGCGAGCTGGGGCATGACATTCGTGTCGCGATGCCGCGGTACGGCCGCAT
>JALOOB010000178.1 GCA_025454635.1 Anaerolineae bacterium | reverse complement strand
CTTATGCGTAAACCCATCCTGGCCGGCAACTGGAAGATGAACAAGACCCCGGCCGAGGCCGTCGAGTTCGTCCGGGCCCTGCGCCCGCTCGTCACGAAGCACGAGAATGTCGAGACTGTCGTGTGCGTGCCGTTCGTGGCGCTGCCCGCCGTGGCGGACGCGCTGCGCGGCGTCAAGGTTGGCGTCGGCGCGCAGAACATGCACTTCGCGGACAGCGGCGCCTACACGGGCGAAGTCTCCGCGCCCATGCTCAAGGGGCTGGCCGAGTACGTCATCATCGGCCACTCCGAGCGCCGCGAGTACTTCGCGGAGAGGAGACCGACGAGACCGTCAACAAGAAGATCAAGGCCGCGCTGAGTCACAGCCTCACGCCCATCGTTTGCTGCGGCGAGCGGCTCGACCAGCGCGAGCGCGGCGAGACGGATGCGTTCGTGAGCGGGCAGGTGCGGGCGGCGTTCGCGGGCCTCAGTGCGGCCGACGCTGTGAAGACCGTCGTCGCCTACGAGCCCATCTGGGCCATCGGCACGGGCAAGACCGCCACCTCCGCCGAAGCCAACCGCATGTACGCTGGCCGACCTGTACGGCGAGCAAGTTGCGCAAGCGATCCGCATCCAGTACGGCGGCAGCGCGAACGAGAAGAACATCGCCGAGCTGATGAGCATGCCCGACATTGACGGCGCGTTGATCGGCGGCGCCAGCCTCAAGCTGGACGGCTTCTCTGACATGGTGCGTATCACGTCTGAGTTGCGCTAAGCGCACCGGACGGGGCGAAAGCCGGAATCGCCCTGGACAATGGCTCTACTCTCTCAGTTCTTGATTTTCGTCATCCTGCTGGCCCTGCTCATCGAGCTGGGCCGGTGGGTGACGCGGCAGGTGCAAACCATCGGCTGGTTGCTGACGGGCGATCAGAACGCGACGATGGTCGGCTACTACCTCCTCATGTTCCCCGGCATCGTCCTCCACGAGGCAAGCCACTACTTCACCGCGAAGCTGCTCGGCATCAAGGTCACCGACTTCCGACTCGGCCCGCGGCGGCACAAGAATGCCAAAACCATCGAGCTCGGCTCCGTCACGGTGCACTCCGGCGGAACCATTCGCGACAGCCTCATCGGCGTGGCGCCGTTCGTTGCCGGCACGCTTGTGCTCCTCGCGGTGAGTTACCTCGTGCTCGATGTGAACGCGCTCGGCGCGGCGTGGGACGCGCAGGGCTGGCAGGGTTTCATTGCCAGCGCGCGAGCCATGCCCAAGACGCCTGACTTCTGGCTCTGGCTTTACGTCATCTTCGCAGTGAGCAACGCCATGATGCCCAGCGAGTCCGACCGCAGGCCGTGGCTGATGGCAGGGCTGTACGTCGCGGGAGTGCTCGTGCTGGCGTGGCTGCTCGGCGCGTTCAGCTTCCTGTCGCCGGCGCTGTGGGACAACGCGCTCGGCGCGCTCCAGGTGCTGACGCTCGCCTTCCTCTTCACCGTCATCCTCAACGTGATCGTCGGGTCCGCGCTGTGGCTCGTCGCGACCGCGCTGCTCAAGCTCGGCCAGGCGCAGAACCAGGGCCGCTAACACACCGCGCGAGCGCGCCAGTGCCCGCGATCGAAGGAGTCAAACACCTTATGTTCCGCAAGATGCGCCGGGATAAGCAATCGCTCCCGACGGAGGAAGCCGAAGAAATCCTTCGCAACGGGTCGTCGGGGGTGCTTGCAGTGAGCGGGGATGACGGGTATCCCTACGCGGTCCCGCTCAGTTACGCATACGCCGGCGGGATGCTCTATTTTCACTGGGCGACCAGCGGCCACAAGCTGGATGGCATCCGGCAGAATGAAAAAGTGTCGTTCTGCGTCATCGCCCAGGATGAGATCGTCCCAGAGCAGTTCGCCACCAACTACAAGAGCGTGATAGCCTTCGGGCGAGCCAGGGTGGTGGCCGACGATGAAACGAAGCGTCGCGCGCTGGAATTGCTGGCGCGCAAGTACTCACCCGGCTTCGAGCGGGAAGGCGCAGCCGAGATCGAGAAGGACTGGAAGGCTGTGGTCGTGGTGGAGATGACGCTTGAACATATGACCGGCAAGGAGGCCCTGGGGCTGGCGAAACTGAGATAGCGCCCGAAGAGAGAAAAGCAAAGGCCGGGCCGGCGACTTGCGTCGCGGGTCCGGCCTCGCATACTGGCGCGGCGAAATAATCTCTTAGATGGTGTAGCACTTGCGGTGGTAGACCACCTGGTGCGAGCGCGGCTTGCCGGCTTCCATCTCGACGACCTTGACCATCAGGAGATCGCCGAAGCTCACGTCCTGGGCGCACTTGTTGCACTTGTGGCCGGTCAGAGCCTTGCGGCGCTTCTCAAGGGTTGCGGTGTCCGCACCCATCTTAGTTGCTTGAGCCATGTGATCCCCCTCTTCAAACAACTCGGCGCCTCGCGGCGCCGAATTCGCTTTCCAGTTGCATTATCAGCAAAAACGACAGAATGTCAAGTTCGCAACGAAATCTACCACAAAGGAGCGAAGAAACGAAGTCGCACGGGGAGCTTCTCAACTTCGCGTAGCTTCGCTTCTTCGGTCCTTGGTGGTTAGCGTCGTTACGCCAGCTGCGGCACGGTCTTCAGCGACTCCGTCAGTTGCTCCGCGCTGAACTCACCGTCGACCAACTGCCCCGCCAGGTACGCGTCGTACGCGGCCATATCGAAGTGCCCGTGGCCCGACAGGTTGAACAGGATCACACGCTTCTCGCCCTTCGCCTTCGCGTCCAGCGCCTCGTCGATCGCCGCGCGGATCGCGTGCGTGCTCTCCGGCGCAGGGATCGTGGCCTCAGTCCGCGCGAACAGGATGCCTGCCTCGAAGCAGGTGTTCTGCTGGAAGGCGCGCGCAGTGATGTGACCTGAGTCGACCAACAGGGAGATGAGCGGCGCCATGCCGTGGTAGCGCAGGCCGCCCGCGTGGATCGCGGCCGGCTCGAAGTCATGGCCGAGCGTGTGCATCTTGACGAGCGGCGTCATGCCCGCCGTGTCGCCGAAGTCGTACGTGTAGGCGCCCAGGAACGGGAACGCGAGACCGGCGAAGTTAGAGCCGCCGCCGACGCAGCCGATGACCACGTCGGGATACTCCCCGATCTCCTCCATCGCGTCCAGAGCCTCCTGCCCGATCACGGTCTGATGCAGCAGCACGTGGTTGAGCACGGAGCCAAGCGAATACTTCGTCTTGCCGCCGCTCATCGCCGCGACTTCGACGGCCTCCGAAATCGCGATGCCCAGGCTGCCGGTGCTGTTCGGATTTTTCGCCAGGATCGCGCGGCCGGCATTGGTCCGCTCCGAAGGGCTGGGGGTGACGCACGCGCCGTAGGTCTGCATGAGCGAGCGTCGATACGGCTTGTGCTGGTAGCTCACCTTCACCATGAACACGTCAATCGCGATCTTGAAGATGTCGCCCGCAATGGAGAGCGCCGAGCCCCACTGCCCCGCGCCGGTCTCCGTCGAAATCGAGTCGATGCCTTCCTTCTTGTTGTAGTATGCCTGCGCAAGCGCGGTGTTCAGCTTGTGGCTGCCGCTTGGGCTGCCCACTTCCGACTTGTAGTAGATGTGGGCCGGCGTGTCGAGCGCCTTCTCCAGCCGGACCGCGCGCACAAGCGGCGTGGGGCGCCACAGCCGGTAAATGTCGCGCACCTCGTCCGGAATCGCGACGTACTTTTCCTGGCTGACCTCCTGCAGGATGCACTCCATCGGGAAGAGCACCGACAGGTCCGCCGGACCGACCGGCTGATGCGTGCCGGGATGCAGCACTGGCGCAGGCGCGACCGGCAGGTCCGCCTGGATGTTGTACCAGTGGGTCGGAACGCGCGACTGGGGCAGCACGAGGCGATAGTCTTCGTTGGCGCCGTTGGTAGGAACCGTGGCCATGATTTCCCTCCCTGTTGTGGTGAAATAGACACTGGCGGGCGCTTGAAGCGGAACAGCGTGGAGGGGAGGGATGCCCGCAGCCGACTTAAATGCAAAACCCCCGCCCCCATAGAGGGGACGAGGGCCCGAAGACCGCCCGTGGTGCCACCCCACTTAGGCCCGGCAACAAAGCCCGGCCTCGCTCTTTGCAGGGACGGGACCCCGACCGCAAGCTGTCCTTGCCGCGTGTTCGCATCCGATCCCCTCGCCTCGCTAACGGTGGCGCACCGGCGCGGCCTAGTTGTGACCCGACCTCAGGCCAGGCACGTTCAGCCGGCAGCTCCCCGGTCCATTCCCTTCGCGCTACGGTGCGGGCATCGCAGCATTAGCGCCAGCGCTGCCGGCGCACCCGCTCTCTGAACCGCGCTCGCCAAGATACTCGTCCGGTTCGTCGCTTTTCTGTGGCGTATTCGATTGTGAGGCGACTATATCACGGACCGGAGAGGGTGTCAAACGTCCAGACAGGGTGGATTCGTGTTACAATTCGCCGCGTCATACGTTTTGATTGCGAGGACACTGTGGGAGAAGAGTTGATTGTCGCGCTGGTGACGGTGGCGGACGCGGAAACGGGCGCCCGCCTCGGTCGTCAACTGGTCGAAGAGCGCCTCGCCGCATGCGTCCAGGTCATTCCCGGCGGCACGGCGATCTACCGCTGGGCAGGCGAAGTTCACGTCGATCCGCAGACGCAGCTCATCATCAAGAGCGCGCGCGGCCGTTGGCCGGCCCTGCGCGACCGCATCGTTGAGCTCCATGCGGACGACGTGCCGGAAATCCTCGCGCTGCCCGTGGTAGACGGTTTGCCCGCCTACCTGGCGTGGGCCGCGGAAGCGACGTCTTCATAAATCCCGTCCGGCCCCGTGATCCAATCGGCCCATCGCGAGCGTATTTATGACTGGAGCCAATAGGTGAGAAACGGCATGGCCAGCACCGATATGGAGGATGGAGAGTTGCTCCAGGGCGTGGCGCGTGGCGATCAGGACGCGCTGCTCACGCTGCATAAGCGCTATGTCAACCTCGTTTACAGCATGGCATGGCGCGTGTTGCAGGACGTGGGCCTCGCGGAGGAGGTCACGCAGGACATCTTTCTGAAGTTGTGGCGCAAGGGGCGCCAGTACGACCCGGCCCGCGGCCGGTTCTCGAGCTGGCTTCTCAGCGTCACGCGTTTCGCGGCCATCGACCGGCTGCGTCGGGAAGAACGGCAGCCTTCCCCCGCAAACCTCGCCGTAGGCGAGCAGGACGAGACGGCAGCGTTGGAACAACTGCTGCCGACCGATCACGCGGCCTGGGAACGCGGCCAGCACCTGCGCCTGGTGCTGGAGCAGTTGCCTTCGGAACAACGTCAGATTATCGAACTGGCATACTTCGGCGGGCTCACGCATTCGGAGCTTGCCGAGCACCTGGGGCTACCCCTGGGTACGGTGAAAGGCCGTCTCAGATTAGGGCTGGAAAAGCTGCGGGCTTTGTGGCTGGACGAGACGGGGAAGAAACATGAGGCAGCACGACCAACTTATTGAACTGATACCGGCTTACGCGATGGGCGCGACCGACGCGAACGAAACGCAGGCGGTTGAAGCTCACTTGCGCGTCTGCGCGCAGTGTCGCGACCTGGCTGAAGATTACCGCGGGCTGGGCGACGATCTGCTCTTTGCCGCGCCGCTCGCGTCTGCGCCCGTCGGCCTGACCGAAGAATTGCGGAAGAAGCTGAACGCTGCCCCACCTGCCGCGCCGAAACGCGCGGGCTGGCTGGATTGGCTGCGCAAGCCCGGCTTCGCGCTGGGCGCGCTCGCGCTCGTCGCCTTGGTCTTGACCAATGTTTACTGGGCTGGCCGCGTTGGCAGCCTGCAGCGCCAGACGAGTGAGTTCGCCGCGCTGACCCAGGCAGACGGCATCACGCTCCAGGTGGCCGACGGCCAGACGCACGCGGACGGCGTGATCTATCTCCAACCCAACAGCAATGTCGCGCTGCTCTGCGTGTATGCGCTGCCCGAGTTGGAGCCCGGCAAGACTTACCAGGCGTGGCTGGTGGAAGATGGCCGGCGGGTGAGCGCAGGCACGTTTGACGTAAACGCGGACGGTTACGGCGCGCTGCTCATCCAGGCGGGTCGCCCGGTGAACGAGTTCCAGCAGGTGGGCATCACGGTGGAGCCCGCAGGCGGAAGCCCTGAGCCCACCACCCCTCGCATCATGGGTGGCAACCTGTAACCCCCTCGTACTCAAACACAAAGGGAGGCCCCGGTGTCGGGACCTCCCTTTCTTTGGTCCTGAGTGACTACTTGAGCGAGAGCAAGTAGGCGGTCAGGTCATTCAATTGTGTCTCGTTCAGAACGTCCTTGAAAGTGGGCATTACGCCCGCCGCAAATCCTTCCACCACGTGGGCGTTCGGGTCGGTCATCGAAAGCCGAGTATATTCGTCAGCCGACTGCCCTTGCACGCGTGTGCCTGCCCGCGTTGCGTAACCCTGCATCGTCGGCCCCACGAGCTGCGTGCCGTCGAGCGAATGACACGTCTTGCAGCCCGGGTTCGCGCCGATAGTGGCTTGCGCGAAAAGGGTCTCGCCCGCCGCCACGTTTCCGGCCGGGGCGGATCCGCCGCCGGTGCTGCCCGTTCCACCCGTCTGGCCCGAGCCACCCCCACCGCCGCCGCACGCAGCCAGCAAGCCGAACGAGAGCATCAACGCCATCAGGACAAACGCCGTCTTCCTCATTGTTCCTCCCAAAAACCGTTTGCCGTAGGCCGCGCAACCGGCCTCGTCTGCGCATCATCGCGCAAAAGGGCGCGGTGCTGAGTGATGCGTTCTCCCAAGATCAATTGCGGCTGACAGAAAAAGAGGCCAGGTTTCTGGCAAACCTGGCTTCTCGACCCTCCGGCCATTTCGGCCCGCGGCCCCAGTCATGCAGGCGCAGCTACCGTGTTCTCGACGGTTCGTGCGGCCAGGCCGCGCGCATCAAACGCTCGCGGTCCAGTATGTGAATGCAGCCGCGCTCCAGGCGCAGAAGCCCCTGCGCCTCGAACTCCTTGAGGATGCGGCTGACCACCTCACGCACGCTGCCCACTTCGTCGGCAAGGCGCTGGTGCGTGATGATCACCGGCTCGCAGTGGGCAAGCAGCGCGGACGCGACCCGCTCGTTCAGCGTCCGAAACGCGACCTCTTCGATCAACTGCATCAGCTCCGTGATGCGGTCGGCAAAGAACGCGAAGACGAACTCGCGGAACGCCGGCCATTCGTCGAGTAACTGAGTGAAGAGCGCGCGGGGAATCGCCACACCGGATATCTCGGTCTCAGCCGTCCCGCGGGCGGAGTACGCCGAGTCGCTGACCAGGCAGGCCACCGTCAGGATGCAAGTCTCGCCGGGACGAACGCGATACAGGAGGATTTCTCGCCCGCTCGGCGCGGGCTTGGTGATGCGGAGGCTGCCTCTGTCGAGCATGACGAAGGCCGCGCAAGGCGCGCCGACGTCGAAGAGTGTCTTGCCCGCAGCAAGCCGGAGCGGCTGGGCTTGCGTCTGCATCAGGTCGCGTAGGCGAGGAGGGAGGCCGGCCAGCGCGGGCAGCGTCAAGAGTGTCGGGACGAAATCTGTCGGCAGCATGGCCGGCGCTCCTCTGATCGCGGACGGATAACGGTCTATCTCGTAACGAACGGCAACATCAAGCGCTTCGACAGCGCCGCCGCATCGCACGCCCGGACGCTCACGTCATCGACGTAGAACTCGGTCGGCTCATTGGCGTCCGTGTCCGCGCGGAACGACAGTTCGATCGTCTGCCCCGCATAGGCATTCAGGCTGATGACCGCCTGCTGCCACTGGCCCTGCAAGTCGCCGTCCGTGATCCGGGCGAGACGGATGCTCTCGGTCGAACCCGCAGGCTTGACCGTCACTTCGAGCTCATCCCACCAGTGATCCGGCTCCTCGGTCAGCATCTGCCACCAAAAGCGGAGCGTGGCGGTTTGCCCCGCCGGCAAGCTAATCGTTTGCTCCAACCGGTCGTCCGCATTACTTCGGGCGCCCAGGATCGCGCCCAGGTTGCCCGTGCGCGGCAGCGCAGGCCCGACCAGCGCAAAGGGTCCGTTCGTCGTCGGCTCCCAGCCGGTGATCCCGGCTTCGAAGCCGCCGTTCACGATTTTCTCGACGCAAGCGTTCGCGTCCAAGGATCGCGGGGCCGCTGCTGCGGGGAGAAAGCTGCTCATCATGATTCCCGCGGCGAGCGCGAGAACCGCAAGGGTAGCGCGCATCAATACCTCCATGCGTGTTCCGGGCGGAGCAGGCAAGGGGCTTGCTCCGCCCACAGTCTTCTGCGCGCTCAGTCGTTCTCGAGCTCGACTTCGTGGGCAGTGAGGGTCCCGTTGCCGCCCTGATTGGCCTGCACCTTCACCCACACGCCCACCTTGTAGGCCGCCGCGCCATCCGGCAGTTGCGTCTGGCTGTTCACCGTGAACACCCGGCCGCCCACCTGCCACTCGCCAAGCAGACCCGCCGCCGGCAGCTTTTCGATGAAGCCGCGCCACTTCGCGATGACGGGCGCGTTGCCGCCCCCACCGCCGCTGTTGCCGTTCTCGACCTTGATGCGGGTTGCGAGCAGCCGGTTTGCCTCGTCGCGGAAACCCTTCACCTCGGCCTGCGCGCCCACCGCCGCCGCGCCGTCCGACTCGTCGATGCGCGTGCTGCCGTCGACGGTCACGTCCTGCCCGGCAATCCGCCAGACCTCTCCGGATTTCGACTCGATCGCGCCCTTGATCTCGAAGCGCGCACGCTGCGCAACCGGCGCGGGCGTCGACGTGCTGCCCGGCGTCTCGGTGCCTTCCGGCGTCGCGGTCAATTCCGGCGTCGCGGTCAATTCCGGCGTCGCGGTCAATTCCGGCGTCGCGGTCAATTCCGGCGTCTCGGTTCCTTCAGGAGTCTCGGTTTCAGTCGGTTCCGACGTCACGGTTCCTTCAGGGGTTTCGGTTTCGGTCGGTTCCGGCGTCTCGGTCAGCTCGACGGTCTCGGTCGGTTCAACCGTCTCCGTCTCCGTCGGGTCCGGCGTCTTGCTCGGGTCAGGGGTCTTCGAGGGACGCGGCGTCTCGGTGTCCTTGTCCGAGCTGATCGACGGACCAATCTGCGCCGCAGCGCTGGCCGGCCGCAGGGCCAGCCCCAGGCTCAAAGTCAGGACTGCGACCAGGGCGAGCGCCAGAACGGCGAGGGCCCGAGCTTTGCGATGGGCTGCATGGGATTTGTTCACTGCTTGCCTCCATGTCTTCTGTACGGAAAGAAATACGGATCATTCCACGGTCTTGGATCATTCCCTACCAAACTTCACGCAATCTTCTGTTACTTTGCGGATCAAAGAAACGCGCAGTGACGTTATATTCTCCGCAAGTGGATATGACTCACGCGGGTTGCGCCCATGCCGGTCTCTGGGCAACGCGGCTCGCGCGTCATGACAGACTCACGAAGTGGCTGTATTGGAGGATTGAGAAGCTATGAAGAAACTCGCATTGGTTCTACTGGTGATGGGCGTGATGGTGCTCGGTTTCGGTCTGCTGACCGCGTCCGCGCAGGACACGAGCGGCACGGCCAGCCAGACGGCCAACACCACGGTCACCGTGACCGTGACCGACAGCAACGTGACGGTTTCGCCGAACACGCTTCCGTTGAACGTCCCTGTGACCTTCAACTTCACGAACAACGGCTCGAACGCGCACGCTTTTGTCATCGAGAAGGAAGGCGCGAACAACGTTCCGCTGACCAGCGGCAGCAACACGGCGTCCTTCAACGCGATCGCCGCGGGCGGCTCGTTCTCGACGACCTGGACCTTCACCGAGGCCGGTAGCTACCAGCTCGCCGCTTACAACAACGGCACGCTGGAGCAGGGCCTGGTCGCCACCTTCACCGTGGCGGCTGCCCAGGGCGACGCGACTGCGACCGTGAGCCCGACGGCCGAGGCGACTGCCAGCCCGACTGTTGCCGCGACGTCCACGACGACCGCGACGACCGCCGTCACCACGACGACCACGACCACAGACACCACCTCCGGAAGCAGCGCTGCGACCACGGGCGCGAGCCCGAGCAGCCTGCCGACCACCGGCGGTGAGTCCAACTGGGCCGCGATGCTGCTGGCCTTCGGCGTGGCCGCGCTGCTCCTGGGTGGCGCGCTGACCTTCGCCCGCCGCGCTCGCTAAGCTGGAACGACGCTGATCCGGCGGCCGCGTGCCGGCAGTAGCGGACGCCGGGTAAAAGAAGCCCCCGCAACGATTCACTCGTTGCGGGGGCTTCTTCTGTCAGGCGCGCTCCACCCGGGGCCATCGGCAGAGCGAACCAAAGTGCGCCTAACAAGGGGCAACCCGCGTTCGCCCCTGTAGTTTTTGTTAGCCTTTCTAAAGCAGGTCGTCGTCCCAGCCGTCCGCGCGTCTTT
Organism: Anaerolineae bacterium; assembly: GCA_025454635.1. GTDB lineage: Bacteria > Chloroflexota > Anaerolineae > CG2-30-64-16 > CG2-30-64-16 > JALOOB01. The sequence continues at coordinate 5,346 of JALOOB010000178.1, read as the reverse complement.
GGATCGCTGCCTGGATGACCCCGCGGCGTCCGTTGACGAGCCACTCGGGGTCCGTTGCGGCTTCGCGCTCCGCCTGGCCTGCCGCCAGCCCGACGACCAGCTCGGACTTGAACGTGCGCAGCGCGACGACCGGCGCGGGAAAATGCGCCGTCACCTGCGCAAACGGCGTCGTGTGCGGCCAGTGCCGGTCCTCGACCAGCCGGCGATAGTTCGCGTCGCCCTTGACGACCACCAGGTTCATCTCCGCCAGCGTCGCGCGCAACCGCGCAGGCATCTCCGGGTAGAACAGGGGCGAGCAATAGAACGGGTGCGTCTTCAGCGCGATCTCCCCGCCTGCAACCGCACCGTCCACCCTGCGGCCCAGCCGCGCGAGGACACCGCCCGCTTCGATCAGCGCATCCGTCCCGTCCGCCAGGTCCTGCTTCATCGCATCCGACACGTAGAACGGCTGCGGCTTCAGGTGCAGATGAACTTCGGAGGCGAGGCCCGCGTCGAGCAGGAAGTCCGCGAGCAGCGCATCCATCAGCAGTTCCGTGCCCGCGTTGTCCGCAATGATCGCGACCTTGTTCTTTTCGCGGTTGGTCAGGTGATCCCACACCGCGGCCCAGTCGTCGACGAGCAGGTTGCTGCGCTCCTGCCCCGGCGCCGCAGTCGCGCCCAGGTGCGCGGCAATCGTGTAGCTCAGGTCTGTGCGGTTGCCCCACAGGCTCGCGTGCAAGACCTGCTCGAAGCGGGTCTGCGGATGGTTCGCCAGGTTTGCCAGCACCGCGTTCACCGCAGCCGGCGCGGCCTCCGCGGCCCACTCCTTCCGCTTGATCGGGGCAAAGGGATCGACGGCTTGAAGCGGACCGGGCTGGAAGTAGCCGGTCGCTTCCAGCAGCCGCCGATAGAAATACGCTTCGGCCCAGTACCACGGGACGTCGAGCCACGTCCGCCCCACATACGGCGCGGACCACCGGTTCCACCGCTCGACGTCCGCGGCATCCTCTTCGAGCGCCCGGATTCGCCCACCGGTGAGCTCCGCGTGCAGCGCCTCGAGCCGCGCAAGCGCGTCGCGCGGAAAGTCGTTCGCATCGATGGTGTCGCGCAGGATGCGCGGGACGCGCACCTTCAGCGTGTTGTGGGCGAACGAGCCAGGGTCCGAAGTCAGCAGCAGCGGCGGCAGCGATGCGTGTTCGCTCAAGCGGCAGCCTCCAACAGCGCGCGCATGTCGAGCGGAACGCCCTTGCCTTCGTCCCGCGCGAGCGCCAGCGCGCCCTGGCTGCACTTGTCCACGCACACGCCGCAGCCCATGCACGCGTCCCAGTCCACCCGCGAACGCCCGCCGTACAGGTCGATTGCGCCGAACTGGCAGCTATCGACGCACGCCCCGCACCCGGCGCATAGCTCCTCGTCGGCCTGGCACACGAAGCCGGACGACGCCAGCATGGGCACGCCGTTGAAGTGCGCCTGCATCGCGCCGCAGCAGCACTCGCAGCAGTTGCAGATCGCGTAGAAGCGGCCCAACATTGCGTCTTTGAAGAAGGCATGGTGGACGTGACCCCGGTCGTGTTCTTCTTCGAGGATGCGCGTCGCTTCGCCGCCGCTCACCCAGCGCGTGCGTTCCGGGTGATGCTCCGAGACGAAGCTCGCGAACGGCTCACCGACGATCAGGCAGACGTCCAGCGGCAGGCAAGGGTTCGGCCGCGAACTGCGGCACGGGCAATCCAGCGCAACGATATGGTCGGGGTTCTGCAAGACGATGTCGCGCGCAAGCGCGTACGGGATGATCTGCTCCAGGTCGCCGAGGTCGACGTTGCGGCCCACGTTGACGAGCTGCGTCGCCGTCTCCAGCGTGACCACCTTGCCGTGGTAAGTGTCGGCAAACTCGATGCTGACCGGCGCGTGCGCGGCTTTGTCACCGGCCTGCGCGCTCCCGCCCCTCCGCAGCATGCCGTCGACCCACCCCACAACAGGCTTGGCAGCCTTCGACAGCGGATGTTCTCCCGTGCCGATGCCGATATATAGGTACGTCCAGCGTCCGTACACGTAGCCGTGGAGCCAGTTGACCAGCGAGTAGCCGCGCGTGCGTCGGGCCTCCCGGATGAAGGCGCGGGTCGAGGTGCGAGGGAAGAGAGGAATGCGCATCCATGCCTCCTTGACGGCGCATTGCTGGCTATCGCGCTCATTCTACACGCGTTGCGATGAATGTGACAAGGAGCACGCATCGCGGCGTGGTCGCTCCTTGGGAAGCCAGCTTCTAGCCGCGCCGCCCGCCGCGGGCTAGACTGACGCCTTGTCGTATCATGCAATCGTGGAGTGAATCAATGGGATTTCTGGATGGTTTGAGGAGGGCGTTCGGCCGCGGGCAAGGCGGAACGCCTGCGCAGAATTCGAGCGCCGCGCGCCGCCCCGCAGAAGAGGAGGAGGATCCGCGCGTGCCCGAAGTGACTGCGCAGGAGTTGCTAGCCGAATTGCGCGATGGCGCGAACGGAAACCTGCTGCTAGACTGCCGGGAGCACTACGAACGCGCGCAATCCTTCATCCCCAACAGTATCCACATCCCCATGAACAGCATTCCGGGCCGCCTCGCCGAGTTGGACCCCGCGCGGGACGTCGTGGTCTACTGCGCGCACGGCAACCGCTCCTACGGGGTCGCGGGCTGGCTCAACCAGCAGGGCTACACCGCGCGCAGCCTGAAAGGCGGCATCGTAGAGTGGCAGCACCGCGGCGGCAAAGTCGAATCGCCCCCACGCAGCCGCTCTTAACCGGTTAGACCGCTGAGGTCTTGCCGTCAGCGCAACTGACGGCGACCTCGGCGGTCTTTCTCCACCATTTCTCGCCGCGCCCCCGGCCTATGCCGGACGCACCCAGCGACTCCCAACCGCGATCGTCGCTACGCCAAGCAGCGCGCCGAACGCCGCAGCCACGAGGTACCGCGGCAGCGCGTCGATGCCCCACAGCGCAAACGGGATCAGGAACAGCAGGCCGGCAAGCGCGCTGACCAGCAGCGCGCGGCCCACGGCCCTGCGGCCCTCCTGCGCCAGCCCGATCAGCGAGATGATCGTCGTAATCAGCAGGAGCGCGCCGAGCGCCAGCAGCCCGACGAACGTGATCGCCGCGCCATAGCCCGCCGAGAGCGCGGGCGAGAACACAAAGAGGATCGCGGCCCAGATCAGCCACCCGAGCGCCAACGCGAAGATCCACAGCGCCTTACCCCGCGCCAGGGTGCGCGTTGCGAAAACCGCCAGCCCGAGCAGCGCGAGGGCCAGCGCCAGCAGCATCTCGCCCAGCAGCAGGGAGAAGATCCCACCTTCCGGGTTGCCGCCCGGCGGCGCGTACTGCCCGACCGCCACCGCGCGCCACTCGCCGGTCTCTGCCACCCACACCAGCGCGCCAGCCTGCCCCATCGCGAATACCGCGTTCCCGGTTTGCCGGTCGACCGCGCCGTGCAGGGGCGCGGGCCGCGCCATCGAGTTGGGGTGCCGCTTGCTCATGGCCGCGGCCTCGGCCTCGGTGGGCGTCGCCGGCTCGTAGACCTTCTGCCATGTCGCCTCGCCGTCCTCCGAAAGCTCGATCATCTCGCCTGGCGTGAAGCGGTAGCTGCGCTGCGGGTTCGAGGGGTCTTTGACGGTCGCGACCGCGCCCGACAAGCTGTCCCACGGGTTCGGACACGCGGCCGGCTCGGCGTTCGGCATGGGGGCCCAGGTCAGCCCGCCGTCCGCGCTGCGATAAGTGCTGTACGCCGCAAACGCCAGGATCTCGCCGTCACGCGCGTCGAGGCAGTAAATGCCGGGATCGGGCGCGGGGCTATTGGCGACGGTGAGCAGCGCGGCCAGGATCAACGCAACCCAACCCGGCGAGCGCAACGCGACCGGCCGCTTCGCCGGCTCCGGCGTTCGCGCCCAAAGAACGGCCGCGAGCCCCACCGACGCGAGCGCGATAAGGTCCGTTGGGTCGCGCCGCCAGCCCACCTCGAAGCCGAAAAGGGCGCTCGCCAGCCGCACGACCGCCGCATGGGCCGCCGGGACGGTCTTTGCCAGCGCAAACACGAGCGCAACCGAGCCGAATGCGACCGCGGCGATCAGGGACGTTCTGCGACGCCCTCCCGAAGGCCAAAGGAGCGCGAGCAGGGCCGCAGCCGCAATCGGAATGAAGAACAGCCACGCGAAGTCGCCCAGCTTGCCGGTCAGCGCGGACGGCCACAGGCGGCGCAGGAAGTGATCGTTCAGCAGGAGCAGGGCGATGGCCGCCAGCGTCGCCGGGTGGACGAGCAGGCGCAGCGCCCTGCGAAGGGTGGGATTGTCCATGCGCGGATTATAGCACACCGCGCGCCGGCGTTGACACGCCTCTCCCGCGGTGTTATCCTGCAACCACGGGCCTGTCAGGTCTTTGCCGTCAACCAGTTGACGCACCTGGCAGGTCTTAATCCGTCACCTTGGAGCCTCCATTGACCTCAGAGCCGGCGCAAATCGAACGCATCATGGTCATCGCCGCGCACCCCGACGATCCCGAGTTCGGCTGCGCGGGCGCCGTCCTTAAGTGGGCGCAGGCGGGACGACACGTCACCTATGTGCTCATCACCAGCGGCGACAAGGGCAGCCACGACCCCGACCTCCGGCCCGGCCTGCTCGCCGCGCGCCGGGAGAGCGAGCAGCGCGCGGCCGCGCGCGATCTGGGTGTCCATGAAGTCATCTTCCTGCGCCGCCCGGACGGCCTGTTGGAAAACACGCTCGACCTCCGCCGGCAGCTTGCCGACATCGTGCGCCGGCTCCGCCCGGACGCGGTGCTCACTATCGACCCGTGGCGCCACTACCAGCTTCACCCCGACCACCGCGCGGCCGGCCAGGCCGCGCTCGATGCGGTCTGGTCCGCGCGCGAATGGTACATCTTCCCCGAGCAGTTGGTCGAAGGCGTCGAGCCGTGGCGCGTCAAGCAGGTGTATCTCTTCTGGACCGACAACCCGGACCACTGGGAGGACATTACCGAGTGCATGGAGCAGCGGCTCGCGGCCCTGCTGCGCCACGTCAGCCAGGTCGGCGCCGATCCGGCGACGGCGAAGCTGATCGAGCGCGTGCGCCAGCGCGCGCGTGAAGCGGGCGAGAAGCCCGGTTACGCGTACGCCGAAGCGTTCAAGAGGTTCGAGTTTTGACCGTTTTCTTTCGCCACAGAGTGCGCAGAGGACTCAGAGCCCTGCTCCTGTCTCTCTGCGCACTCAGCGTCCTCTCTAGCAGCGCAACGCCGGCGCTGGCCGACGCTGCAACACCAGACCCTCGCTTCGGCGTCGTCGAGGCGTTCGTCAACTCCGCCGCGGCCACGGAGGCCGGCGCGGGGTACAGTCGCATTATCCTCCGCTGGGACGTCATC